>JADHOA010000174.1 GCA_016779185.1 Rubripirellula sp. | reverse complement strand
TTCGATCTTATCTCCAATTCGGTTGGATTTCATGGCGTTTCGATTGCCGGTCGTATCACCAACAGAGTTTCCCGAGGATGCTGAAGTTAGCGGTTCTGGGCGATTACCAAAATGGTTGAGAAGGCCAATTCCTCGCAGCAATGCAAATCATCTGACCCAGGGCTTGCTGGATGAGCTCAGGCTCGAAACGGTTTGTGACAATGCGAAGTGTCCGAACAGGATGGAGTGTTACAGTCAGCAAACTGCGACCTTCATGATTTTGGGGAATGTTTGCACCCGACCCTGCGGTTTTTGCGCGGTACATCGCGGGCGCCCCCCCGAGCTGCCTGAACAAGATGAGCCAACTCGCGTCGCAGAAGCCGCTGCGCGGCTGGGCTTAAAACATGTCGTGATCACAAGTGTGACTCGAGATGACCTTGCCGATGGGGGAGCTGAGCATTTTTATCAATGCGTGGTCGCCGTTCGCGAACGCACCGGTGCGACGACGGAAGTGCTTACGCCAGATTTTGTTCACTGCAAGCCTGCCTTGAAGCGAGTTGCAGAAGCGCGACCGGATGTTTTTAACCACAACATGGAGACGGTGCCGCGGCTTTACCGCCGAATCCGAGGCCCTAAGAGTGATTACCCTTGGACGCTTGGGATGATGCGCAAAATCAAAGAATATGATCCATCGATCAAAACCAAGAGTGGTCTGATGCTTGGTTTGGGGGAGGAACGCGGCGAGTTGCTCGATGCACTCGCTGATCTACGCGAGCATGACGTGGATTTCTTGACGCTCGGACAATATTTGCAGCCGGGAGAGAAATATCTGCCCGTTGTTCGCTATGTTCCCCCAGAGGAATTTGATGAGTTAGGCGAGCTTGCCAAGGCGATGGGTTTTAAAAAGGTTGCCAGCGGACCTTTTGTTCGCAGTAGCTACCACGCACGCGATATGGCTGAAACTGTGTGACAGTGCTGCGATCCAATTGACTTGGTCTTCCGGACACCGAAAAACTGCGTTACTGGAATGCGCGATCTCTTCTTGCGTAAAAAACGGCAGGTTGCTTGAACCTGCCGTCGTCGGTGATCTGCAATAATACGAGGCTCTAATCGAGGAATCCAACCAAATCTTGGCTGCGGCTTGGCTGTTGCAGTTTTCGGACTGCTTTTGCCTCGATCTGCCGGATACGTTCTCGTGTTACTTTGAAGATATGACCGACTTCTTCGAGTGTATAGCTGTAGCCATCTCCGAGACCATAACGTAGTTTGATGATTTCTCGCTCTCGGTAAGAAAGCGACTTTAGCACGTTGGTAATCCGGTCACGCAGCATTTCCTGCGTCGCACCTATCTGAGGACTTTCCGCCGTGCCGTCAGGCAATAGGTCGCCAAACTGGCTATCCTCACTGTTGCCAACAGGCCGATCAAGCGAAATCGGGAATCGGCTCATGGTGAGCACGCGTCGTGCTTCTTCCACGGTGACGTCGGCGCGACGAGCGGTTTCTTCGATGGTGGGTTCTCTGCCCAACTCCTGAAGTAGTTGGCGTGCCACATTTCGAACACGACTCATCGTCTCGACCATGTGTACTGGAATTCGGATGGTTCTGCTTTGGTCGGCCACCGCACGCGTGATCGCCTGTCGAATCCACCAAGTCGCGTAAGTGCAAAATTTGAATCCGCGTCGATACTCGAACTTATCAACGGCTCGCATCAAGCCTGCGTTACCTTCCTGAATGAGGTCAAGGAAGGAAAGCCCACGATTACGATACTTCTTTGCAATGGAGACAACCAAACGCAGGTTACCTTCACTGAGTTCTCGCTTTGCTTGCTGGTACTCGGAGTAAACCGTTTTCAGCATCTGAACTCGATGATGCAGCGATTTAGGAGTCTCCTGGCAAGCGGTCAGAATCTGACGACGCTCTCGCAGTAATTGATCACGGATGTCACTGCCATGCTTCGTTCGTTTTTGCTCCGCGATCTCTGCATCGATTTCCGTAAGACGCCCAGAGAATTTCTCGAGGAGCTCGATTCTCGTCTCGATGCGTTGTGTTCGCAGACCTAATTCTTCGATTAGCCGCACAGCGCGACGTCGACGGCGAGCAAGAGAACGCCAAGCTTCGGCGCGTCGTCGTTTGGATGCACTCTGACTCAGCGAGGTCTTCCAGTCGTGACGATTGCGACGCAATAGGGTCTGAAGCGTTCGCAGATTATGAGGCAAGCGACCAATAATCTGTTCTTTTTCAAGACGGTCAGTCACCGAAACCTGCACAGTTCGATCGAAAGGCAACTGCCCACGGTAGACCTTTTTCAGGGTCTTATACGCTTCAACCAATACAAAATGGTTCTCGAGGAGTTTGGTTCGAAATCGACGGCGAGTTTCCTCGATGCGTTTTGCAAGTTCGATTTCCTGCTTTCGGGTTAAAAGCGGAATTTCGCCCATTTGAGTGAGGTACATTCGCACCGGGTCGTCTGACCACGTTTCCGTTTCATCCCCTGCTAACAATTCATCTGGGCTATCAAGCTGCACTTCACCTTCGGCTTGCTCCGCCATGGCGACTGCAACATTGTTGTCCTCGTTGTCGTCCACTGGCAACTTGCGGAAACCGCCAGTCATCGCTTCGGTACTTTGGTCTGCTGCGGCTTCAAATTCGTCTAGTAAGTTATCGAACAAGACGGGGACTCCTGCGGATGCGGTTTGTGGCTTTGTGGTCTCTTGCGAGAGCGGTTTGGCATTGTGGTGGTAAACGCTGAATCAAAACGGCACAGAACTAACGATCGCAAAATCATCGCGAGACTTTTTTCTCTCCAGTACGACGAGCGAGTGGAAAGGGTTTTCTGTGACGTTCAACCGTGCGTGTCCCGCATCAACCCTTACGAGTGATGAGTGACACGTTTGGTCAACGTTTGCTCGTTTTTTACCGAGCAGTTATCAGGTCAATGAGTTGGGGAAACAATTTGGTGCGGGCATGGACATTGGATAATGAGGGGTGCGCGTACTGCGTTAATAAGGTTTTCCATTTTTGACGGATGATAGGGGAGCACCAAAGTACGTCGACCTAGGAAGAGTAAAGTGGATGATTCGAACAGCTATCAGATGTGAAATCTTTCAAGAACGGGGATCTCCTAAGACGCAGTTCTTTGAAAGACGTTGATCTAACTCTAGCACTCGAACACTCTTGACTCTGCCAACCCGCGTTGAAATGGAAAAACTTTACGGTTGGGCTGTCATTGCTATTTGTTGAGCTTATTACGATACCGATCGTAGAGATCCGCTTTTAACTCAGATCGCGACGAACACAGGTTAAAGGGAGAGTAAAGAGCGACTGATAACACGGATACCCGATGCCATCAGTTTGCATGCAATCACCTTTGAATCATCAAACTGCTGTGCGTTCAGCACGTTCGAACATCGATGTTCCTACCGATCAATTCCGGTAGACGTCCAGATGGGTTCTCTGAACCAACGATGTGCACGAAACGTACTAAAACTTTTCCCGTTAAACGTAAATTTTGCGCCAAATAGCTATGCCATCCCGGCAGCAAAACAGCAGGTTGTGTCCACGCGTGCGAGCGATAGAAGTCCCTTCCATCGCGATTTCCGAACAAATGAGTTCGCTATGTAGCCGACTTAGTCCACAATGGTGGAGCGGCTTTGGGGCGGGTGTTGCCGATTGCTGCCCTTATTTTAGTTAGCGAGCACCGTCGGTCTAGTCGGCTCTACTTGAATTCTTAACTTATTATGTATTTGCTTCCCTGCCCTGAGTGTCAATTTTCGCTCTCCGTCGCCCCATCCAAGGCGGGGGAAACTCTCGTCTGTGAGGGGTGCCAAGCTGCGGTACAAGTGCCCAAGTTGGGCGAATTGCGACAATTGCCAACCTCAGATGTTGATCGAGAACAGGAAATAACTCCGAAAAGTCAGCAGGATTTTTCTCCTGCGGCTCGAGCAGGATTTTTAGTTTCGGGTTTTGTGGCGACAGCTTGTCTACTGGTTGCTAGCTTTTGCGGGTTACGCTGGTTTCTCCTGCCCGTTCCCAACTCGACCGAACGTCACATCGCGACAACTCGCGAGGACATGAAGTCGTTTACCGCGGCGGAGTTGATCCGAGCGTATGAGGAAATGGAGAAGATCCCGATCGATCTCGTGCTTCCCTATGTCTATAAAGAAAAAGAGGTTTACCGAGATCGCTGGGGAAAAAATGCGGTCTACTCTGCATCGGCAGGCGTCATGGCAGTTGCAATTGCTGCTTTCCTCGCCACCTCTGGCCGTAAACGGACTGGCTGAGAACCAACCGTCAATCATCGTTTTCGACGTAGAACATAGACCACGTCCTCGCAGGTTCCATCAACATGAATGGGATCATCGAGGTCGTAGGCAAAGCTGAATGTTTCCACAGTTTCCCAACATTTACTAGAACGAATCAGTTGGTTCATTTGTGCCGCGGTGTAACTCCGCAAGACTAATTCGTCCAAGATGCGGAAACTACCAGAGGGACGGTGAATATCGAATTGGATGCCAAATCGTTCAACGCGATTCTTTGGATCGCGATTCTTTGTCCACATGTGTGTGTTAATAGCGAGATGACCGCGTCTCGCAGACCATGATTCCGTCTCACTCGGTGGAACGTCCGACGGAGTTAAATGAATGCCAAGCAAATAAAGGCCACCTACGCGAATCGCGTCACCCATACAAATTAGATGTTTGCGAGCGGCTGATTCGCTATCAAGATGACGGAAACTGTTGATCGTATTGAAGCCGATGTCATGCTTTTTTTTGACGTGAAAGTCAGACATATCAGCGACAAACGTCGAGCGTGCAAAGCCGTGCTTTTCTAATCGAGCATTGCAAAAATCGATGGCCTTTTCATTGAGATCGAGCCCTCCCACTTCGTATCCACGCTTCGCTAACGCATGAATGAGGCGTCCGGTGCCACAGGCTGGTTCAAAAAAACGTTTCGGCTGACGCTCTAGAAAAAGCTCACCGCATCCAAGGATGAATTGAATCTCTGCAGCGCAATCTGCACCAAACACTAAATCGTAGTACTTGGGGTGATCGTAAATCGACTCTTCACGAACCTCTATTGATCCTGTGATCATCTTGTTCTTGGTGTTCAAACGTCTTTCCCAATAGGCTCGGGTGTTAGTTTTTAAAAATGTTTAACGAATGGGCTCTAATCCTAGAGCGCGTCGAATCAATCCGATCTGGCCTGCGTGGATCTGTTCGTGAAGCGGGCAAAATAGTACTGCACCGAGTTTGTTAGGGTAAGCTGCGTAAGGCATATCAACCGGTTCAAGGAAAATCTCTGCATCGGTCTTCTTGATTTCCTTCAAGCTTCGCGCATGCACTTCTGCCAAGCGATCCATAAGCTCCGCGGCTGTCGGTTGCTTTTCGGTGTCCGATGATGGGGTGGATTGACGGCTATAGGCTTTTCGAAAGCGTCCTGGGATTAAGTCCAGATCATCCGGATGTCTTCCCCGAATCCGAAACATCAGCAACCCATATTGGCTGACAGCAAGATGGCCCACTTGCCAAGCAAGATGAGTTGTCAGTCCGCTAGGGATGAAAAACCAGTCTTTCTCAGGTGTCGCGGCAAGAAGTTCGAGGGTGTAGTTTCTGGCAAAATTTATCTGTTCAATGGCCGCTTCAAGAATCACCGGTACCTGATCCAATTTTGGCAAAGAATGGACGTGGGGTGTTTGCGTCATCGGCTTCTCACTTTCCTGGGCGACTCGATTGGGTCAATCGCAGGGATGATAGCAAACTAGATACCGTGTGAGAGCCCAGCTAGACCTGATGCGAATCGAGTGGGCATTAAGCGGCATTGCGAATGGTCGGTTCATCGACACGGTCAACGATACCAGATTGATCGGGATCACTTTCGGCCTCGAGTCGATTCCAAGCGTTCTGAAGCCGAACGTTGAATTCCTCGAGCGTTTCGTTTTGATCTAAAAAAAGCGGCTCAGAAAAATACATGTCGATACGAGAGAATGGGAGCGGGATTTGAAGTCGATCCCAAGTTTTCTTTAGCACGACACGATGACTTGCGCGACCTAATACAAAAAATACTGCCGAGTGTGTTTTGGAAGCTAGCATCGCTAAGCCTCGTTGAACCTCACCCCGAGGACCTCGCGGCCCATCGAATGCCAGCATCGCCGAGTGACCGCCAAGGACATGCTTGATCAGGGATTGAAGTGCTGGGCCGCCGCCTTTTTTTCCTGTACCGCTGCTCCCTCGAATCGGGACGTGACCACACCACTTGAGCATCGGCACCACCAAGTCGCCGTCCTGGGAGCGTGAAACCATCGCGCCAGTTCTATGCTCCGCCGATACGAGTCCACTGATTTGGTAAGCGTGACAGGTACCGAATACATATCGATAGCCCTTTTCTTGCACTGCCTTTCGTTGATCATCGTGCAGACAGACGCGACACGTGATCTTCAGGATGACTCCGTAAACTCCGAGAACAAATCCAGCAAATCGATTGAGCCAATGCTTCATGGAGATTTTAGGATTCATTTGCCTTCAGGACCCAGTTGTACAGTCAATTGGATCAGCGTAGACAATTTTTCTAATTCGCACGACACCGATTTGGGTCAGTTCCACGTTACAGGATTCAAACTTTATTTTGCCGTGACTCGCGTTCTGAAACACCGGTATCAAATTTATCCCACTGTTTCGTTGCAGACGAAAAACGCTCGCTCTCGATCCTGCAATCATCATTCGTTATGTTTTCCCAATGTTCCAGCGTTTAAATTCAAAAATGTCGCGAACTCAATGATCCAATCTCTATGTGATTCCTGCGCAATGAGTTCATCAAGCGAGGATTCGGCGGTTTTAAAGCGAGGCAAAGTTGAAAGTTTCGTGCGGTGAAAGGATCCAGCAATTTCTAAAAATAAAATTGGCTAATCAGAAAGATTCCAAACGAACCATCGGCGACCTTTCGGTCGATTATCATTGGCATTGCTCGGGCTACCTGTCACAATATCCCTAGGCCTTTCCTCAGCGAGTCAAGATTTGCTGAGAAAACACCTTTACCTACCGTGCTATTGCTCGCTTATTTCCGCGACGTTTAACGATCGACGAGTTTCGTATGTGCATGCAACCGATCCTTGCTTCAACTAGTTCCAAGTTGTTGATCCTTTTCACCCTGTTCAGTTTTACGGGTCTTCAGGCTCAGGAAACAGCCAAAGAGCAAAGTGTTGATTTCGTTCAGGATGTCAAGCCAATCCTTGCCAAGCATTGTTACGCATGCCACGGCCCAGACGATGCGGAGGGTGGTTTGAACTTTTCGACCGAGAAGACGGCGTTTGCTGAGGCCGAGTCTGGTTCATTTGCGATCGTACCCAATGATCCCGGCGCTAGTGTGTTACTGGACCGAGTTACTTCACGAGACGAATTCGAGCAAATGCCGCCTGAGGGTGATCGACTTACTGATGCTCAGGTGGACATTCTTCGTCGATGGATCAAGCAGGGTGCGACTTGGGATGAGCATTGGGCATTCAAGCCAATGGAATCTGCGGCAGTTCCAAAAGTGAACGATAAGGATTGGTCCCGAAATCCCATTGACGCGTTTATCTACCACTCCTTGAGTCAGAAGGGGCTTCGTCCAAATGAACCAGCTCGAAAAGTAGATTTATTACGGCGAGCGTTCTACGATCTCACCGGCCTTCCTCCCACTGCAGAGCAGATTAAGAGTTTTGTTTCCGACTCAAGTCCCGAGGCGTTTAGCGATCAGATTGAGCAACTCCTGCAATCACCGCATTACGGGGAGCGATGGGGTAGGCACTGGCTTGATCTAGTCCGATATGCGGAAACCAACTCATATGAACGAGACGGACCCAAGCCTAACGCTTGGAAATATCGTGACTACGTGATTCGGTCGTTCAATGAAGACAAGCCGTACGATCGATTTATCGCAGAGCAACTTGCGGGCGATGAATTGGATCAAGTGACAACCGACAGCCTTACCGCCACGGGTTATTATCGATTGGGGATCTGGGATGACGAACCCGCGGACCCATTGTTGGCAATCTATGACGAGCTGGACGACATTCTGACGACCACCAGCCAAGTCATGTTGGGGCTAACGATCAATTGTGCGCGATGTCATGATCATAAAATTGATCCTATCCCACAGAAGGATTACTACAGTCTGCTGAGTATGTTTGCGGACGTGACCAGTTGGGGCAACCGCGGCGATCAACGAAGCAACAATCAGATTGATGTCTCTTCAGAGGAACTAAACAAACGATACCAAGAGAATGATCAAGCGAAACGTCGCGTTGAGATGGCTTTGCGTGAGATCGAACAAGATGGCATCGCAAAAATGCCGGCTCCTGATCAGCGAGCGACCGAAGGGCCACGCAAAGAACGACAGCAGGTTCTTGATGCCAAGCTTAAAGATCATTTAAC
>JADHOA010000173.1 GCA_016779185.1 Rubripirellula sp. | reverse complement strand
CGCATTACCGGTGGCAGAGGATCAAGGCGAGATGGTCAATGAATGGGAGTCGGTACAGTATCAACCGACAAGCTATCGTGTGCTTCTTGATAGTCCGATTATGGCTGGCCTTCATTACCAATCGCTACCTTTAGCAGAAGGTTCCGAGATTACTCCTCCTCATACGCTGCATCTTTTCGGTGATTCGGAGCAGGAGATACAACTCAATGGCGAAGTGGTTGCGAAGTACCGCGAAATGGTTCGGCAAACCTCTTTGTTGATGGGAAGTCATCCTTTCGATCGGTTCGACATCTTGCTTGGAATCAGCAGTCAGCTTCCCAAAAATGGATTAGAACACAGTCGATCAACCTTTAACGTCTTACCCGCTAGTTCGTTGAGGAATCTTGGTACGCTCAAGGGGTGGGATCGTCTCTTAGTTCCCCATGAATACTTGCATGCGTGGTGCGGAAAATATCGGCGACCGCAAGGAATGATTAAAACTGATTTTCATACGGCCAAGGATACGGAACTGCTTTGGGTATACGAAGGGCTGACGCAGTATCTAGGTGAGTTGATTGAAGCTCGAAGCGGGCTGATGTCGAAGGAGGAGTTTGAGGCCAGGCTTTTCGTGGAACTGCGAAACGCTACTCACCAAGATGGCAGGCAATGGAGGACGCTGGCAGATACGGGGGCGGCCTCTCATATCCTACGCGCGGGGAGTGATCGGTGGGGTGAGCTACGAAGGAGTCAGGACTATTACATGGAGGGGATGTTGTTTTGGCTGGAAGTGGACGCGAGGTTGCGATCGCTTACCGATGATAAGATCTCAATCGACGAGTTTTGTCATCGTTTTTTTCACGTGGATGAACCAGTTGTTTCGCCCAAGGGTTATGGACGAGCCGAAATCATTTCCCTGCTGAACAATTTGGCTGAGTACGACTGGGATGGGCTGATTAATCGACGGATCGAATCGATCCAGGATCGATATAACCCAGAAGTTGCTGCTCTTTTGGGCTATCGGTTTGATTTCGATGAAGCGAAGCAGGACGTTCCCAAAGAGACTTTTCGGTTTCGTGGTGGAGCAGATTTTTTAGACTCGATCGGCGTTGTGGTTTCACGCGATGGGGTAGTGACAAGAGTCAAATTGGAAAGCCCAGCGGATCGCGGCGGACTTGTTCCCGGCGACAAGATTTTAACCGTTGGTAAGAAACTTTGGAGCTTCGAGAATCTCGAACAGGCGATTATCAAATCGAAAGATTCAAAGCAAATTGATTTGTCGATCACCGACGATGACAATGTACGCGACGTTTCGCTTGAGTATGGGGAAGGCGCTAGGTATTACCGTTTGAGTCGCGAATCAGAAACAGAGACTGTTTTGGATAGGATTCTGCAAGCCAAGTGATGGTGTTCGATGGCATCCTGGTGTTACCGCGTTTGGAAAAGGGGCAATCAAGATCTCTGTGCAAACCCTAACGAGTCGAGAGCAAAAATCGCGTGCCCTGTCGTTATTGATGCTCTCGCATTTTTATTCCATCGATGTGTTTCTGATTGTCTTTCTTTGGTCTATTTTGATTCAGCGAGTCGTTGTCGGCGATGGTATTGATTCAGGTCGAAGCGTCGTGATTGCTCTCAGTGTATGGATTGGTTATTGCGTTGACCGAATCGCGGACGGTCGGCGGTTGAAGCCGGACCAAGTGCACTCGTTGCGACATTCTTTCTATTCAAAGCACGGCCGGGAAATGACTTGTACGGCTATTAGTGCGAGCTGTGTGGTGTTGCTTTGGGCGTTTAGAAATGCACAGAGTTACGATCTGTTGGCCGGTGGTGCGATGGTTTTGGCTGCGGCGGCGTATCTGGCCTCGGTTCAGATTTGTCATGTGCGTTCGATTCGTTATAAGAAAGAGCTGGCCGCAAGTTTTCTAATTTCCTTGAGCGTATTTCTCTCGTCGTCCAGCTGGCTGAGTGTTGATCTTGGGTCTGCACTTCGTTTTGCCGTTGTTTGGTCCCTGTTCCTTCTTAACTGCTTGGCGGTTGCCGAGATAGAAAAGGTATTCGATCAATCGCAAGGATTTCAGTCGTGGGTAAGTGATCGTTTTCCGCAGGGGAATCGCATGGTGCATCCGGTTGTTGGAGTTGCTTGTGCGACGGCATCGTTGACGATCTTGATGCTGATCGCGGGTGTGACTCCCCCTGGCTTTGGTTTGTCGGTGTTGGGATCATGCGTCTTGGTGGTGTCGGTTTGGTCTCGGTTCCGGCGTGTGAAAGAGCTTGAACGGAAGACACTGGTTAAGCAGTTAACCATTGGAAGTTGTCTTGCGGATTGGGGATTGGTGATTCCCCCGTTCATTTGCGTGCTATTAGGGATGCCATGACCGAGATGGGTAACGCAATCTCTGCTGACGGGTACAGCCAAATCGCAGGCTTGTATCAGTTCCTCGAATTGATGATGTTTGGTGGGGATCTACATCGAGCGAGATTGCGATTGTTGCCTTTGGTACCAGATTCAGGACCTTTTCTCGTACTTGGCGACGGTGATGGAAGATTCTTGGAGGAATTGGTTCAGCGTTTTCCAACTTGTTCGGTCGTAAGTGTCGATCATAGTCAACGCATGTTAGATCTGCAGAGGAAGCGGATCGAAAATCTCTCACGATCTGGGCTTGTCACCTATCGCTGCGGAGATATTCGATGTTTGACTTTTTCAAAGGCATCCTTCTCGGGAATCTTTGTCAATTTCTTTCTTGATTGCTTTACCGACACTGAACTCGATGATTTTCTTCCGGTTTGGCTTGGTTGGCTGGATGAGGGAGGTTTTCTTTATTACTCTGACTTTCAGCAACCTAATAGCGGATTTCAAAAAATTCGGGGGCGTTTAGTGCTTGACTTGTTGCACCGTTTTTTTCGTTATCAGACGGGGCTGTCGAATCGGCAATTGCCAGATTTTGATTCGCTGTTCGAACGCCTGCCGATGGAATTACTTTGCCGTGAAGAGGGGAGTGGCGGCTTGCTCACGACTCGGTTGTTTCGTGTGCATTGAATTGGCTTGGTGTGACTTTCGATTGGCTGCGACCAAATGGGTTTTGTAAGTGTTGGATTTTTGACCTACGTTGCGAGAAAGCGTTGATTGCATCATGATGTGATTGTTGTTGGTATCCTTGGGGGCAATCCTGCTGCAAGTATTGTGTCCCTGTATCACCAACTTCGGCTTGGTTGGATGCGATCACGGTGAGGTCGATCGGTTCAATCGAAGTACGTTAGAAACTCATCGACACAACAAAAACGATTTCCGATAGCCATGATTCAAGTGAGAAATCTTGTTAAGCGTTATCGTGGCGTTGAAGCGTTGCGGGGCGTCACGCTCGAGGTTTCTGATGGGATCACCGGGTTGTTAGGCCCAAACGGATCAGGGAAGAGCACCCTGATCAAGTCGCTTCTTGGCCTCGTGAAGACGAATGAGGGTCAGGGCACGGTTGTAGGAAAAGAATGGCCAGGGCAGGTGAGGGAAATACGGGAGTTGGTGGGGTATCTTCCCGAGGATGATTGTTACATTGCTGGTCTTAGCGGTATTGAGTCGGTCGCATTAATGGCGAACCTATCGGGCTTGCCAAAGACGGAGGGATTGCGTCGAGCCCACGAAATATGCGATTTCTGTGATTTTGGTGAAGAGCGTTACCGGCCTGTGGAGAGTTACTCCACCGGGATGCGACAAAAGCTAAAATTTGCTCAAGCTCTTGTTCATGATCCACCGCTTTTGATCTTGGATGAACCGACAACCGGGCTGGATCCATCACAGCGGGAGTCGATGCTTCGGCGAATCAAAACACTTCATACGCACTACGGAAAGTCGGTGCTACTTTCCACTCATATCTTGCCGGACGTCAAAGCGATCTGTGATTCAGTCATCATTATGGTTGCGGGAACTGTTAAGGTTGTTGACACGCTCGAGAATTTGAGTCGTCCGATACATCCGACACAGCATGTAATGGTTCTCGGTGATTCGAGTCGCTTGGTTCAGAGGGTGAGGGAAAACGGTCTTGAGGTCGAAGTTGAATGCGATGGAAACCTTAGGATTTCACCGCTGGAATCGCAGCGAGTGGGATTGCTTTGGCAATTGGCTGCTGAGACCGATACGAAGATACGTCGACTCGTGCCGGCGATGAACTCGCTCGATAAGATTTTCATCGACACTGCCTCCCTTTCGGAGGTTCGCTAGGATTCATGCCGATACACGACTTGGGATATCGTCCTTGGAATGGCGAAAAATGTGGGAGGTGGCTTAGGCCGCGCTTCATCGCAGCGAGTGGCATCGCATTGGTTTGGAGGCGTAAGTGGTTGCGTCTCATGCTGATGTTGGCTTGGTTGCCTATTTTCGTCCCCGCTATCGGCATTTTTGCATTTGAGTATTCCTCCACCGAACCGCAGATGTTGCAGTTCGTGGGGAACCTTGTTGGCGGACCCTTACAGCGCCCTGATCTCGCAATGCAGTTGTTGGCGGATCCTGACTCTGCGAGGCACGAAGTTTGGACGTTGTTGATCATGGCGTTTTTTCGCTATCCGCAGTTGAGTGCCATGGTTTTGCTGGTTGGTCTTATAGCGCCGATGCTCATTTCATATGACCTGCGAAGTCGTGCGTATTTGATGTACTTTTCTCGACCGCTGAATGTGATCGATTACATGTTGGGGAAAGCATCCGTTGTTTGGTTTTTTCTCAGCATGATCGTGACGTTACCGGCGCTGATTCTGTATTTGATTGGCGTGATGTTATCACCCGATTTATCTGTTGTTCAGCAGACTTGGGACATTCCAATTCGGATTCTCTCAGCGTCCGTTGTGTTATTGGTTCCGACGACGATCGTGGCGATGTGCTATTCAGCGCACACAAGTGAGAGTCGTTACGCTTCATTTTCGTGGTTCGCGACTTGGATCCTTGGTTTTGTCGCCTATCAGATTCTGACATTTATGGGTACCAATTTTGGACCTCGACGGCGGAGGGAGTTCGTTGATGGGTTGCTTTTGGAGTCGATTGATTATGACCGCTGGCGTCTTCTCTCGCCGTATCACGCCCTTGGGAAGGTTCAGGCGTCCATTTTCGGTCTCGATACCACCCCTGGCAGCGTGGTTCCTTCGGTTCTTTTGTTGATAGCCGTCACCATCGTGGGGGCGTGGTTGGTCCGTCGTAAGATTCTCGCACTGCTGAGTATTT
The DNA here is from genome assembly GCA_016779185.1 of Rubripirellula sp. Classification (GTDB taxonomy): domain Bacteria; phylum Planctomycetota; class Planctomycetia; order Pirellulales; family Pirellulaceae; genus Rubripirellula. The sequence continues at coordinate 3,250 of JADHOA010000173.1, read as the reverse complement.
AAGCGAATGATCCAATTGCATCACGTCACGAAGTTGTATGGTGAAGTCATTGGGGTCAATGATCTTTGCCTTGACATGCAACCTGGGGCTTACGGACTGGTTGGCCCGAATGGCTCTGGCAAGACAACGCTCATTAATCTACTGACGGGTCAACTTCGTCCAACGCTTGGTGCGGTGAAGGTTTTTGGGGAGCCACCGTCTAATAATCGAAAACTATTGCGTCGATTGGGGCTATGTCCCGCAACGGATGTTTTGTATCCCAATGTCTCAGCGCGACAGTGGGTGAGCTATCTAGTTTCGCTCCATGGGTTTTCGAAACAAGAGAGTGAGGAGTTGGCGGTTCAAAGCTTGGATCATGTGGGAATGTTGTCTCGAATGGATCGACCCATGGGGGAATATTCACTTGGGATGCGGCAAAGGGCGAAAATTGCCCAAGCGATTGCGCATCAGCCCGATCTGATTATTCTTGACGAACCCTATAATGGGCTTGATCCAGTCGGTCGTCAGCAGATGAGTGATCTACTTAAGCGTTGGGTTGGCGAGGGTAAGAGCTTGTTGTTTGCGAGCCATGTTCTCCATGAAATTGAGTCTATCACCTCCTCGTTTCTTCTAATTTACGGTGGTCGATTGCTCGCGTCGGGAACGAGTGAGGAGCTTGAGAGTTTTATCTCCGAAGCTCCGCAGCAGGTGACCCTTGTTGGCGAAGACGTTGCTGAGTTGGTGGCAGATTTGACTCGCCAGAGCTGGGTGGAAAGTGTCCAGTTGGGTGACAACCGAACAAAATTGAAAGTTGCTTTACGCGATCCTGCTGCCTTCTACCAAGCGTTGCCAGCATGGATCAACGGTAAGTCGATTCGCGTTGATCAGCTGCAGGGCTCTCAGAGCAATTTAACTGCGATCTTTGACGCACTTCTTCGAAACCATCGAGGAGAAGTGTGATGATCGTACGGGTGATTTGGGAGGTGGTGAAATTTGAGTTGGCGCGTTCGTTGACCTTCGGACGGGGAATGATTTGGGTCCTTCTGGTTTTATTCCCGATTGCATTGGTAGGGATCTTGCGAGGGTTGGATGTTCCTCTAGAGCCCGTTGAGCCTTGGGGGATCATGCTGTATTTCCTTGTGCCCGAAGTCATGTGTCTATTAGCACTATTGCTATGGGCTACACCGGTGATCAGCACGGAAATCGAGGGTCAAACCTGGGGATATCTTGCGCTCCGCCCTACGGGGCGATTGGAAGTTATCTTGGGAAAGTACTTTACCGCTGTGATCTGGTCTCTCGCTGCGACGATTTGCTCGACGACTATTTGCATCTTTTTGATGGGGTCGGCCGGAGGGTTTCGATTATGGATGGTGATGGTGGTGTTGTGCATCCTGTCATCGTTTGCTCACGCATCGCTCTACCTATTGATCGGCGTTGTTTTCCACAAGCGAACGATTGTGACAGCTGTTTTTTATACGGGTGCGGTTGAATACGGTTTGTCATTTGTTCCTGCTGTGGCTAACAAAATGACGATCAATTACCGACTGCGGGGTTTACTATCGAATTGGATGGATTGGGAAGAAGCAAGGAGCGCTGCGGAGAATGTGTTTGGTAGTGAGCCGAGCTGGATGCATCTTGGTGTTCTAGTCCTGATGACCTCCGTTCTGCTTGTGTGTACGCTCGCTCGGGTAAGGTGGAGTGAGTTCCCAACTCAACAGGTAGGGTAGCGATCGATGCATATTTTTTGTGTTTTGGTTGCTATGTTTTGCCCGTTTAAATCATTGCGAGATCGGGCGGTTTGGATTTGGTGCATACCGAAACTTTGGTTCGCTTTGGTTTGAGGCAGTGCCGAGACAATTCGCCGAACCGATTGGTTTCTCATTAGCGATTCGATATCCATGGCAGAAAGTTCTGCGTCGCAGAGTTGATTCGCGGCGTGGGAGTCAGTGGCTTGACTGAATTAACTTGCTGCTTCGTTTTAACAAACGGTAGATTGCGGATGAGTTCCGGGAAATTGATTTACGCGAGGCACGCAGCACAAACGGTAGGTTGAAATTGAATCAAAACGCTTTTAAAAGAGTTTTGTGCGAATCGGGCGAACATTCTGCAGAGCGATTGGAAAAGGTCTATCAGGTCGTTCAGGGCTGTGATTGGTGGCTTGATGAGGCTTTGCTTTTGGCATCGCTATCCGAAGCGAGCCTCTCAGCGACTTGGCTGCTAAAGCGGCATATTGATTTAGGTGGTTCTCTGGACACCGTACAACAGAAAAGATTCGTCTTAATCGGCCTAGCGTCCAATCAGTGGCAGGCGCGGATGCACATTTTGCAATCGCTCGATCGAATGTGCATTGAGCCCGAGCATTACCCGACTGTCTGTCAATTCGCATTTGCTTCGAAAGAGGATCCGAACAAATTTATTCGAGCGTGGTCTTGCTCGGTCGTCTGCCGGCTGGCAGTGCTGGATGAAAAATACCAGCCATTTGCGAGTGCGGCGCTCGCCTTAGCCGAGGCGGACGAAGCGGCCTCGGTGCGGGCGCGAGTTCGGCAGTTGAGAAAAAAAACGCCTACCGTTTTTGAATAATCCAGCGATTTGCACTATGACCCTCTCGCGATTCAATCTTCCACCCCATCCATGATCTTTGGCTTTTACGACCGACCTGCAGTTTGTTTTCCAGCGTTAGCTGCCGCAATGTCCAATTGATTTTTTCTGGTTTCAACAAACAAAAAACATCTGATCCTCGGATCTTACCGTTTTTTGGTTTATGGAATGCTGGTTGATCTTAGCCGCTAGCGGGTTAGTAACTGCGGTGGACGGGGACGGCGGTTTTCGACTTGCCTTGTACCGTTTTTTCGCGTGTTTTACGCGTTTGCGGCGTTTGATCTATTGAAAGGGCGTGCCAGATCGTTTGGATCCGCTCGATCAATGGGAGTTAATTCCATGTGTCTAGGGTGAGGCAATGGCTTTCGGGATGAAAATCAGTTTCCCTGTTTGGGGATCGCATTCACCGGTTCTCGGCGTTTGATGGGTAAAGCGGTTGCCTACTGATAGGTGACGCATATTCTTGCGACGTGAAGTTTGTGAGCCAGCCAAGTGGTTCGTGCGGCTCTTTGTGTTTTGGCGTGTAGCCCGATGTTTCCTATCTTTCCGATTGAGTCAGTTGCTCATGGGTTCTGGAAATGATGTTGGCTTGTCGAAATTCGAATTGCGGCGTTGGCGGTTCCGAATCAATTGGCCCCAATCGAGCGCATGAGGTAGTACATGATGTCCCACT
>JADHOA010000172.1 GCA_016779185.1 Rubripirellula sp. | reverse complement strand
CCACTGTTGTTAGGTGTTGCGCTGAATATGAGCTTTTGGAGTAATTGGTATGCCGTCTTGCAGATGTTGGTGATCATTGCGGTGGTCAGTGTGGCAAATTCTGTTATTGCATTACTTGCGTCCCTATACAGTCAAAGAACAGCATTCGCCTTGATAGGGACTTATGCGACCTTGTTGGTCTTGTACGTGGTGCCACCGGTTCTAAGTTATGTTGGGCGATTGCTTGGATTCTCGATTGACTTATTAGCGAAGATTGATTTGTTTGGATTCACGAGTCCTTTCTCCGCCTTATTTGCGATCCCGTTAGACGAAAATCTCAAATACGTTTACGACGAATTGCCGGCTAATATTGGTGACCCCACCGTTGTCCACGGATACCTTCTGTTTACCCTGGTGTTGATTGTTGGTTCGATTACTTTGATGGTAGCGAAGTTGAAATCGCGTCGCGGCTTAGCTATTTAAGCAGAGTTTTTTGCTCACTGTGTATGACTCGATCCGTTCCTTAGCGTGCCGCAAGGAGATGGGCGGCATCTGATGAATTACAGTGTGATTTTGGAGTCCTGTACGCATCACCAAGCTTCAAGCCGTCATGAATTGCTTGGCCAATGGTTTCTGGACGCGAAACCTTTGTTAGTCGCTGGATCAATCCATGAAAAAACCGCACCTCTCGGTGGGTGCGGCTAATCATGCTTCTTTTATCCTCTTACAAAAGTTATCTTTTGAGTGAGGCTACTCCGAAGCTGCAGGGGATGGGGTGTCTTCTGCCGTTTGTGATTCCTCAGGATTCGTCGCCTCTTGCTCAGTTGATCGTGTTGATCCTGGCTCCGAATCGTTCGCTTCGTTGGATGGTTGGGCAGCCGTTTCGGTCGCTTCGGGCGCCGGTTTCTGTTCTTCTACCGGAGCGTTTTCAGTTGCTGATTCGGGACTCTCCGCCTTCGGGGCGTCCTCGCTCGGAGTTGATCCTGCGGCCTCCCCGGCGTTCTCTGGTGTTGGAGGCACAAGGTTGCCAAGGTTTCCGAGATCCGACGGATCGATTCCAGCATTCTGCATGATGGCATCACTGAGGCCCTCCAATCCAGGAGGTGCGTTCAATGCGGATTCGTCCTCGCTTGCTTCGACTTCTTTAGGTTCGACCACGGTTTCGCGGTCGAGGGAAAGTTTGTCAAAGCTTTCACCCGGAATGACGTAATACCAAAGAGCAAATCGGCGATTCAGGTCCTCTGCCTTTTTCGTCCCATCCTCCACTTTTTGCGTGTACTCTTCGTATGCAGCGAGTTGTGTTCGGTACTCAGTTTGGGCCGCGCTGAACTCTTCTTGAAGACGCAGCAATTTCTGCTCGTCGGTTTCCTCCGCTTCGCCTTCTGCATCTGTGCTGTCTTCGGTATTTCCTTCGGTAGTTGGCTCCGAATCATCCGTGGTAGCCTCAGTATTGTCTGAAGCGTCATCCGATTCTGGTTTTCCCTCTTCCTTTGCTGCTTCTTCGGCCGCGGCTGCAATCTTTTCCTGCAACGGCTTGATCTCTTCAGGTTCTTGAGGTTCTACCGGTTCAGTTAGGACTTCACCAAGCAATGTGGGGTCAAAGTTGACGCGTACAAAGACATAGCGTCCCGCTTTACCACTTTGTGTGTCCTCGGAATTCTCATTCGACTCGCTCTCATCCGTTTTTGGATCTGACGCTGCGTCTGCTTCCGTTTCACCCTCGTCGTTTGAATCGTCCGATGACATCCCAAACTCTAGGTCTTCATTTGAACCGGTGAAGGCTCGTCCAAAATATAGGCGATAAAGGAGTCCGTCGGCCGCTCCAACGAACATTTCACCTTCACGGGAAATAAGCTCCAAGATTTCTTGGTTTTCTCGGTTTGGTTGAAGGATGAAACCACGCGAAAGAAGATCACTACTGAGACGATCAAGATCTCGTTGTGACTTGAGAGCTTGGCGGTCAATCTGAAGGTCCGCGGTGAGGCCCGGTTGTTTGGGGCGGACGCCGACAATTTCTAAATTTGCTAGTGTGTTGAGAGTGTCTGTGATCGAAGTGTTATTCACCTGCTCGGTTTCTGCATTGATTCCTTCAAGCTGCCAGTCATCGCCTGAAGTCGCTCGTGATAAAACAGATTGAACATTACCCGTGATGGTTCCTTGGATTTCATCGAATGAATAATCATTGAGATCTAATCGCAAGACATCGCTACTGGTGATGTCTAGAAGATCCGTGTTCACCCAATCTCCGAATTTGGTGGTCAGGTTGATGTCCAGTTGTGCGATATAGGTTTCGTCTTCGTTTGGGTGACGAACGTAATACTGGTCGTTTGAGTCTTCGTATTTTTTGCCAACGATGTAGCTTGCGAGCGTTGTGTCGTCTGGTCCGCCTATCGTGACACGTTTACCGATTCCATCAATTTGATCCACGCTGACCGAATCCGTAACGGGGTCAACCACTCCGTACTTGGTGTGGTCTGAATTCCACCGCGAAATCATTGCACCTCGTTTGATACCGATAATGCTGCTGGCGGTTTTAGCAAGTTGGTCAGCCGCGTCTGCTGGATAATCGTGGTGCGATGGGATGACCCACTGCCCATTGGACGCTTGTTTGACGCTGAATTCGAGTGGTTTGATCTCGTCGGGGTCAATCACCGACACGGTGAGTGACGTTGCTTTGGTGGGATCGGTGAAGTCTGGATAGAACTCCTGACCCATCTTTCCATACTCTTCAATGCTCGCAGGACGATTCATCGCCTCGAACAATCCTGTGACTGCAAGGCATCCAACGGCTGCGACCACGAAAATCATGGTTCGACTGGTTTGACTTGGTGATGGAGAAACGCCCGCCTGTTGACCTGTTTGGGATGACGCCGAATCTTGCGGTTTCGTAGACATCTCGATCTTCCTGAATGTTATCGATTAGTAGGTTTGAATGAGTTTAGTCGGAACGCCGTTCGAGCGAGTTTTGCTGGGTTCGATTCGAACGGGTCTTAAGTTCACTTGGCTCTGCAGCGATCGGTCTCGAGGATTTGCAATGGTCAAGACTTGCTGCTCACCACCCGTTCCTCGATCGTCACGGTGCTTGATGAAGTTTTAATCTCTTCGGCGCTTACTGCTGACCTGTTTCTTTTCGTCGGCGATCTTGGACATAAAGACCGAGAGACCAACGGCGAGAGCGGGTACGGCAGGTAGCCAAACAGCCCAGAGGCGAATGAACGATTCGAGCGACCGGATCTGAGCGTCTGTCTTCGCTTTGATCTTTCTGACCGCATCGTTCTTGCTCTGTTCGATTTTTGCCTCAGCTAGGTTGAGACGCTGTTGTTCGGCCTCTTGTGCTTGCCGCAGCATTTGGTTTTTGGCGATCGGATCGAGGTCGGAATCTTCTTCGATCGCTTTGACTCGCTCTTGCAACTGCGTTCTACGTGCTTCGAGTTCTTTTTTGGCCGCTTCGTCTGCGTCGGTTTCCGCAGAATTTGCTTCTTCGTAAAACTCGCGTTTGTTCTGCTCAACCTTGACGAGCGTGCGATGCTTGGGTCGACGACTTCTCAGTTCGATGAATGAATCATCACCTGCCAAGGCATCAACAGCATTGAGTACGAATGTGACGTTGTCGAACGAGATGTTTAGATTGCCAATATTGCGTTCTTCGAAGAAAAAGTCGGAAATCATATCAATATCCGAAACAAAAATTGCATTGACAGGCGTATCGCCAGATTCACTTTTAACCTGAGCAGCCAAGGTGTATTCGCGACTATCGATTCTTCGCAATGGATCACGTCGGGGATTTGCCGCGGATTGCATCGAGAGGAAGTTGAATCCACCTTCGTCGACGAACTCTTCCCAACGCAGACGTCCCGACTCCAAGCCCGTTTGCAGCAGGGGGGTGAATTCTGCATTGCTCGCTGTCGACTTTTCGATGCTCCCCGAGTAAAGCATGATCATCTCTTGAAGCCCCTGAGTGATCTTGGATTTCTCATTGAATGAATCTGAATTGCTGCCGCCACGTGTGACGAAAACGTATTCCGCAGGCAGTAGAGCGAATTCGGGGTGTGGATTACTAACATCAAAGACAATGCTGTCGTGTCCCCACTGAACACCGAGGGCACGCATCAAGGAGGTTGCCTGCCCATTGTCCGCCTTGGGTTCGGGAGGTGGACTACCGCCGCCCATCATGCCGCCGCCACCGGCGGACGGTTTGGGTTGCCGTGGTGCACCGGTGACACCAAAACCAGTATTGAATGACAGCGGAAATGGGTCATCGAATACGAGAAGTGGATTGCCCGTGTTGGCGTAATTCACCAAGTTCGCCATTTCAGGCTGAGTGAGTGAGGATGGCATTGCTGCGAGCAACACATCGAATCCGCTGGGATCAATCTCTGACGCTGCTGAGACGCTTTCCACGTTGTACTGCTTTTTTAGCTCCGTGATGATTCGCCATTCCCGCTGACCCATTAGGTCGGCATCGGTCTGCAGAACGCCGACGGTGTACCTGGTGTCATCCGCTACGGTTTGGACGGAGCGAGTCAATTCGTATTCAATGGGTAGTCCTTTGCCAAAGAACGGAACGACGACTTTGTCAAAGCTGCTAATGATGACCGCACCGAGATAAACTTCCTGCTCAGTACGTCTTCCCGCTTCGTCTGAGGGGACACGGACCGCGTTGATTCCAAAACGCTCTGCTTCTTCGGCTTGCGGTGTGAATTGTTCAACATCCACATAGCGAACTTCTAGGTTTTTGCCCCCGAGTTTGTCAAACTGGCGAAGCAAACCGACCAGACGCTTTCGAGTCTCTACATAGTCGCCGGGGGTGTCGTCCTTTGGCGTCAGGAACGCTTGAATCTCGATTGGCCGATCGGAATCCAATGCGTTGAGGATTTCGCGAGTGGAATTTGAAAGTGAGTACAGCTTTTCGCTTGTCATATCCAAGCGAGTTCCCGTGTATCCGGCCCACGCAGTCACACAGGATACGATTACTCCGATACTTAGTGCCCGAAGAGTGAATTGCCCAGCGTTGCTGGTCTCTTCTCCATTTTTCCAGTGTCGACGCGACATCATGACAAGGTTGAGATAGAGCATCAGGAGGGTGCATCCGATGAAATAAATCAAACTCGTGAACGGAATGATTCCCATGCCAAGATCGCGAAACTGCTCATCCAAGCTGAATCCATCTAGGCTGGTACCTAGTCCAAAAAATCGGGCCACCGAGCCGATGAAAACTGGGATCGCGGTGATGACCATCCCTAGAACAAATGCTCCGGTCATGTTGCTGGTGAATTGCGAAGCGAGCATTCCTGCACTAAGTAGCGCGGAGCCGGCAACCCAGTAGCCAAAGTAGGTCGTCGCGATCAGGCCAATGTCGGGGTTCCCCAGGTACATGAGTACCAGAACGTGGGTCATGGAGAAAAAGAGAGCGACCGAATAGATCGCGGTGACAGAGAGGTATTTACCAAGCAAGATTTCAAGATCCGTTGCTGGCATGGTGAACAGTAATTCGTCTGTCCCCGTCTTGCGTTCTTCGGCCCAAACTCCCATCGCAATCGCTGGGATCAGAAACAGCATCAACATTGGGTATTTAACCGAGAGTTGATCCAGATTCGGTTCATTTGCTGTGAAAAATCTCGTGTCAAATGCGAACCAACCGCATGCAACGACGAATACGATGATGAACAGATAGCCGAGCATCCCGGAGAAGTAGGCCGAGAAATTACGCTGAAAGATTGCAGCGATGACTTGTCTTCTGAGCTTCATGGTTAGTTGATGTCAAAAAGGAGTCGTGTAGAAATCGTAAGTTTGGGCGTTTGGTGGTATCGCCAAAGATGCCCGATTTGTCCGTAAAGTGTCGCCAGTGATCGGTTCTGCGATGTTTATTCGAAGTCGTCGTTGTGTCGCTTGACGATCGATTGCAGGTTCACGTCATGTGGTGATTGACCTTTGCTGTGTCACGCAGAGGTGAGTTCGCGGAATTTCGCTTCCATCGCATCACTCTCGGTTCCGAGCGTTTCGGTTGAGCCGTCGAACACGAGTCTACCTTCGTTCACCAAGACGACGCGGCTGCAGACCGCATGTACTTCTTGCAAAATGTGCGTTGAAAGTAGAACGGTTTTGGTTTTCCCCAGTTCGATGATCAACTGACGTAATCCGTGAACCTGGTTCGGATCCAATCCGCTTGTTGGTTCGTCAAGGATCAGCACCGATGGATCATGCAGAAGTGCTTGAGCCATTCCAACACGTTGACGGTAACCACGGGAAAGCTTGCCGATCGCCTTACCCCAAACATCGCCGAGGTCACACTGCTCAACGACATAGTCGAGTCGCTCGGCAAGTCGTTGGTTGGACATCATTCGCGTCTTTCCAACGTATCGGAGGAAACTCTGTGGGGTCATCTCGCTGTAGAGCGGTCCATTTTCTGGCAGGTAACCAAGAAGCTCCGCGGCACTTAGGCGATCGGTTTGAGTGTCGAATCCGCCGATTTTTGCCTGTCCGGAAGAGGGCGATAAAAAACCGGTCAACATTTTCATCGTCGTCGATTTTCCGGCGCCGTTGGGGCCTAGGAAGGCACAAACCTCACCGGAGGGAACCGAGAAGGTCACGTTTTGGACTGCGGCAAATTCTCCGTAGAACTTGCTGAGTGCATTCGCTTCGACCATCATCATCTCGTTGTCTCCTGAAAAAACCATTTCAGTTACGTTGATCTTGTTCCGCGAAAGGCGTTCAGTCGCCAGTCGTCAGGATCTATAGTTTTACGCTTTGCGTGCTTGGTCTGCATCCCACGGTGCCATTTTGTACCCCGAATGAACCGATCAAACCCTTTTTCAGTTCTGCTGTCTAAGTTGGTGTCCGCAATTACGGCTTGACGGCGGTCAGGTGATTGATCAGGGAAGAAAACCCTGAAGGCCCAAAAGGAGCCTCGATTCCTGATGGCAATTGCGAACCAGTTTAAATGCCCCAGACTTTACGCCCGATACATTTTAACCCCATACAATCGCACCGCTTGCAACCAAGCATTCTCACGATCGGCGGGACCGTTGTTGATGCTTTAGTTGACCGGTTTTGGCACCGCGTTTGATCGCATCACGACAAGATTCAAGCCGCCCTGTCGTGTTGTCTTCTGAACGAAACTTCGCTGTGATCAAGTTCGAATGAATAAGCGACCCCGTCGTCCGAAATCCCATTGGGGGAGTCCAAACGGATTCGCATGTTTCGCCGCTTAATCAACAGATGCTGTTGTTGGCGACTAATTCCTTTCGAGCTGGATTTAAGCGGTTTCGGTCTGATTTGACGCAGATCTAACGCAGTAGTACGTCATGAACCGAAAATGGTTTGGCTTACAACCAAGTTTTTTATTGCGTTTGTTATGATCTACTTTTTGCTGCAAAAGTCTAGTGGGGATCGCAGGGGGAATCGCCTGCTCCAATTCGTTTCGAGCCAATGATTCGTCTAGGCAAGAGGCCGGTCGTTTGGTCCCCAATCACTCATTCTATTGGCTGAAGAGACTCCGTTTTCGACACAACGGTCGGTGGTGACTTGTCTGCCCCGCAAATCATGTGTTTTGAAATGTGGTTCGGTGAGTGTGGGGGACAAAGGTGCATTAGAGCGGTTTCCTCCGCTGTTCCGCCTCGGATATGCTTTCGTAGCTGATTGGGGGTTTTCTGCTTTTTTCGTCGAGTCAAATAGCGGGTGGGCTTGACGCTTTTTTTCCACGTCTGATGGCGACTGAATTGTCTCACTCCGAGAAATTATCTGTCGATCGACCTTATCTGGTTTTGCGTGAGCAGGAAGCTGAGAGCGTTGGGGTCGTTCGAAGTTGCCTGACCGTTTTTTTGACGGCGTCGACCTGCCCCATCGGCTGTAAAATGTGTGACTTGCATCATCACACGATTGATAAGGCAACTCCGAGAGGCGCGATCCCACGGCAAGTCGATTTCGCTTTGAAGACAGATCGGCAGACCGATTGGATCAAGCTTTATAACAGTGGTAATTTTTTTGATCCACGAAGTATTCCGGTAGATGATTACGACGCGATTCTTTCCCGTGTTCATTCCTTTCGCCGTGTGATTATCGAGAATCATCCACGATTTGGATCGAGTCGACTCGAACGATTTCGAGACCAATTGAATGGTCGACTCGAGGTGGCCGTTGGGCTGGAAACCGTGCAGCCGAGGTGGCTGGATCGTCTCGGCAAGCAGATGAGCCGTGATGAGTTTGATCGATATGCAAGTTACCTTCGTCAACGCGATGTTGACTTGCGAGTTTTTCTGATTGTGGGCGTGCCAGGCGTTTCAAGCAGTGAAGCGATTCGTTGGGCAACACTCGGCGTGCGACACGCTGTGAGGCAGGGCGCTCGTCACATTAGCTTGATTCCAGCTCGTGGAGTCGCTTCACCCCTTTCACCATCCGTCATGGCAACGACACGACTTGATTCGAATGACAGGTCAGTCGATGACTACCTTGT
>JADHOA010000171.1 GCA_016779185.1 Rubripirellula sp. | reverse complement strand
AATCAACTACCTGCCAAAGCGAATGAGAACAAGCAGAATGATCACCGCAAACCCAATGGGGTTTTGATTTTGGTGGATGACATGGGGTTGCATGATCTTTCCGTTGAAGGAAGCACCTTTTATGAAAGTCCAAACATTGATCGTTTGGCTCGAGGGGGCATGCGTTTCACTCAGGGCTATGCGACTTGTCGAGTTTGCAGTCCTTCGCGAGCGAGCATTCAAACCGGAAAGTTCACCGCCAGGCACGGTGTGACCAATTGGATTGGTGCGGCTTCCGGTATGGATTGGAATCGTGACGATCCTGTGTTGCCGGCGGAGTATCTGCATGAATTACCCGCCGAAGATATCTCCCTACCCGAAGCGTTACGCGATGCCGGTTATCGCACTTTCTTTGCCGGTAAGTGGCATCTTGGCGGTGAAGGGTCTCTGCCGACCGATCATGGTTTTGAATTCAATGTGGGCGGGCATCACCGCGGCAGTCCGCCTGGTGGGTTTTTTACCCCTTACAAAAATCCTTACATGAAAGATGGGCCCGCTGGTGAATCGCTAACACTGCGTCTTGCGGACGAGACGGCGGATTTTATCGAGCAACATCAGCAGGAGCCGTTTTTTGCAATGTTGTCTTTTTACGCCGTTCATGCTCCCGTTCAGACTTCTCGTGAGTTGTGGCAGAAGTATCAAAAGCGTGCACCAATACTCAAAGAGGGACAGTCACGATTCAAGGTCGATCGTACCTTGCCAGTGCGACAGGTTCAGGATCATCCCGTCTATGCGGGAATGGTGGAGACCACTGACAAGGCGGTCGGTCGCGTGCTCGATCGCTTGGATCAGCTTGGGCTCGCGGATTCGACCATTGTGATTTTTACGAGTGACAACGGTGGGGTTTCTTCTGGTGATGCCTTCGCAACCAGTAATCTGCCGCTTCGAGGAGGGAAAGGGCGCCAATGGGAAGGTGGGATTCGTGAGCCCTATTACATTCGTTACCCCCAAATTACCAAGGCGGGTTCGGAGTCTGCGGTGCCGGTAACCGGAGCAGATTTTTATCCGACGATTCTCGATTTGTGTGGCTTGCCTTTGCGTCCTGATCAGCACGTTGACGGAGTGTCCTTGCTGCCCGTGTTGCAGGGTGGTTCTCTGCAGGAGCGTCCCCTGTATTGGCATTACCCGCATTATGACAATCAGGGTGGTGAGCCAAGTTCGCTACTACGTGTTGGCGAGTGGAAACTGATTCACTATTACGAAGATGGTCGCAATGAGCTTTATCGTCTTAGTACCGACCCGTACGAACAGAGTGATGTTTCTCGATCCTTTCCCGTACGTACTGCTGAAATGGCAGAGCAACTGGAGGAGTGGTTGAGGTCGGTGAACGCAAAGTTCCCGACTCCAGATCCTCGCTACGATCCTGTGCGAACGGAGGCGAAGTTCATAAGGATTCAGACACGGCTGTTGCAGCAACTTGAGCAAAGTCATGCAGCGATGTTAGATCCCAACTGGACACCAAACGCGAATTGGTGGGGCAGCACGATTGACTAGACCGTGTTGAGTCTTGTTTTCAGGAAGTTCCACTTGGCCTGAATGTGAATACGTAAAACCCGATGCTTTTTCCATTTATTCGCAAAACCGATGCGTTTAGCACCTAGGCCTTAAGCATGGTTCGAGATCACGACTCGTTTTGACTCGGCACGATCTGGATTGCATCTAAAATCACATATCCATCTGTTCCTTCGTTGGTGATTTTTACGGTGTAGGTTGACCCAGTTAAGAACTGGTAAATACCGATGGGTTGAAACAGTCCCTCGATTACGGGCGGTTTCTTTTGGTTGATCGTGATCGTGTTGGAACCGGCTGCGTGTTGGATTGTTACCGGAACGTTGGTCGCTCGATTCGAATGAGCCGTGTATCCGATGCGGACTTCGTATTGGCCGGCACGGGGGACCATGAATTCAAAGGTCGCATGCTGTGCGCCCTTGTTAGCGTCGCCATCATGTAGGTAACCCTCTAGGACGTAGGGGTAAACGGTTGTTCCTGATTGCTCGAAACCTTGGCGACTTGCTTTCTGTTCATCAATGACGATTCCAGCGAGATTTTCTGGGCGTAGACCAGGGCGAGGTGGTGATGGTTTGGGCCCAGTCCATGCGAGGATTTGTCGATCCTGTGTTAATCGAGCGGCAAGTTCCTGATAAGGCACCTGCTGAACACTGCAATTGTTGTTAATGGATAAGCTCGCTGCTGTCGCCGCCGACTGCCCGAGAACCATAAATACCGGTTCCATGCGAATGGAGCCAAAAGCGATATGTGACGCAGACAAACAGACGGGCACCAAAAGGTTGCTGCACTGGTTTGGTTTCGGAATGATGGAGCGGTAACTAATTGGATAGGGTGAAAACCCACCCACTTGAACGTCGCCCTCATTATGAGCTTTACCATCGGATCCAACGTAGCGTTGCTGGTGATGGGAGTCCATGGTGTAGGCGGCTAGGCCGATAGGGTCGTCTGCGGTTTCACGACCTTGGCAGTGATGCTGAGTCATCACGTAATCACTCACCATCCTTCTCGCTTCACGGATGTAAAGCTGGTCTTGCCATCCCGATCCGTCAGCGAATTCGTCTTTGCACATCCCCCAGCGAGATACGTGTTGACGCACGCTCTCGGGGACACGTGGGTGATTGGCGAGCGTCCAGCATAGTCCTTGCTGATACAGGCGATGTTCCGCAACGATTGCCTCGCGCTGCTCATAGGAGGCATCTGGGTAATCGTAGTTTTGACCGATAAAATCAGTTGAGAAACCAAAGTTGTTATTTGCATCGGTTTTGCGATTAGGCATGTGACCAATGTGCCAGGGCACACGTTTCTCGCCCGCTTCGAAATTTCGCAGTAGTAGCTCATACCACTGCTCCACGTAACCTTCGGGCCGATGAAAGGGGATGCGGTTTTCTGGATGGTCGGTCATGCACATCCGAAAGCAATAGGCTTGGACTCGGTGGTCGGCCTGCCCTTCAATACCCGGACCCGTGGGGTCGATGTGAGGAAGTAGTCCGCTGGTTGGATCGCCTTGAACCACGTAGGGGTCAACGCCGGAAACCAATTGATGGTGGATGGCTTTGCCAACTTGCACACCATTGAGTGTCTCGCCATAAGTAGCATTTGCCTCGCGCCCAATCGTGTAGCTCACGCCGGCAGCAGCCATCAAGTCACCTTCGTAAGTGCAGTCGATGAACGCTTTGCCACGGATCTGTAACCCTGACTCCAATTTGATCTGGGTGATGCGTGGTGGCGAACCGGATGTCATCACTCCACCTTTGCTACGATCAAGTCGTTCTTGCTTCAATGTTTTGATCGAGGTTCGTTGGATCCATTGGTCGTAGATATTTTTCGCGACACTCGGTTCAAACGTCCACATCGTCTCCTCGGTCACGCTCGTTGAAGATTGGCCACCGCTGCGATATTCGTCGGACGCTTGCCATTTCCATGCCGAGGGCTGAGCGTAGTGGTTGCGAACCCGCCGGTAAAACTCTCGAGATAAACCACCGATTGCGGCCTTGTTGCCGATGTCGGTCTGTCCGAGACCGCCGCTGGTCAGTCCTCCCAGTCGATCGCTCGGTTCGATTAACGCAACGGTATGCCCCATCGAGTCCGCTTGGATGGCAGCCACCACGCCGGCTGATGTGCCACCGTAGATCACGATGTCAAATTCAAATGTCTCACTTTTCGCGGGTGCAAGAAGTAGTGCGGTGATCAAAAAAGACAAAATGGTGCGAGTTTGCATTTCAGTTACTTTTTCAATGGTTCGGTCGTGTTACGCTGACGACGCAATCGTTTGGTGTTCGTGATACCGGAGCGCGAGAGAATAGTTTATCGTGCCGTTGGTGGTTTGCGGATTTTGAGTGCTAACGAAAACTTTTTTTACGCAAACTACACT
This sequence comes from Rubripirellula sp., assembly GCA_016779185.1. Taxonomy (GTDB): domain Bacteria; phylum Planctomycetota; class Planctomycetia; order Pirellulales; family Pirellulaceae; genus Rubripirellula. The sequence continues at coordinate 4,538 of JADHOA010000171.1, read as the reverse complement.
TCGTATCGCAGTGTTTTTATTAAGACGACAGAGGAACAAAGAGTCATGGTGAGTTTGCTGCGTGCGGGTGCTACAACCTCAGAGACGGACCTTTCTTTGCCAGGCATGTTCACGCTGGACAGATTAAAGCTGGGCAGATTAGCACAGGGCGAAATAAAGCAGGTTCATTTAAAGGGAGGATGCAGCAGTTCTTGGCAACCTACCTTTGACAAGTCTTTGACCTCTAGGTGGTCCTGCATTTCAACGCCGTCCTTGCTGTTGGTTTGTTTGTCTTGTGTCATGCTGGGCGGTTTCGCCGCCGAGCATACTTTTGCGGCCCAGTCGCCAAACTTTGTGGTTGTGCTTGCAGACGATTGCACGCATCGCGATTTGGGCTGCTATGGAGGTCAAGCGAAGACGCCCAATATCGATCAGCTTGCGACGGAAGGAATGCGGATGACGCGATGCTTTCAGACCGCTCCGATGTGTTCACCGACCAGGCACAATTTGTACACCGGACAGTATCCCATCAAAACGGGCGCTTACCCAAATCACACACAGACGTTTGATCACATTCGCAACGTGACGCACTTCCTGCAACCCAGTGGCTATCGCCTGGCATTGTCGGGCAAGGTGCATGTAGGGCCGCGGTCGCTTTTTCCTTTTCAATACAGCGCGAAGGGAAACAATCCCGATATGGACGCGATCGACTCGCTGATGAAGGATTGCAAACGTGAGGGGCAGCCATTTTGTCTGTTTGCATGCAGTAATGAACCGCATACTCCGTGGAATAAAGGGGACGCGAGTCAGTATCCACCCGATCGTGTTGAGTTGCCCCCTTACCTGCCCGACACACAGGCGATTCGAGAAGGGTTTAGTCGTTATCTGGCGGAAATCACGTACTTTGATGATCAGGTTGGCCAATTACTTGCTTTGCTTGAAAAACATGAGTTGAATTCCAATACGGTCGTGGTGGTGCTGTCGGAGCAAGGCAACTCGATGCCCTTCGCAAAATGGACCTGTTATGACAGCGGTTTACAGTCAGCCATGATCGTTCGCTGGCCGGGGCAGGTTGAAGCGGGTTCCGTGACCGAGGCAATGGTTGAGTATGTGGACGTACTTCCCACACTGATGGAAATTGCCGGTGTCCAGGATAGAGAAGGTGTTTTGGATGGTCGAAGCTTTCTTCCTGTTCTTCGTGGTGAGGCGAACCAACACAAGTCACACGTTTTTGGCGAGATGACCACTCGAGGAATCATTAATGGAAACGATTGTTACCCCATTCGTTCGGTTCGATCCGAAACGCACAAGTTGATTTGGAATTTGAAACATGACCAGCCATTCACCAATGCGTGCGTATCAAGTCAAGAGTTCGAGTCGCTTGTTCTTGCCGCAGAGGCTGGGAACGAGCAGGCGTCGTTGGCCGTAAATCGTTACCAGAATCGTCCAGAGTTTGAGTTGTATGATTTAATGGACGACCCGTTGGAAATGAATGATTTATCGGAGGACCCGTCTAAGAAATTACTGATCGCTCAACTCAAGGCCAAGCTTGACCAATGGATGGAATCTCAAGGAGATGAAGGGGTTGCAACAGAGATGCGAGCCAATCAGCACAAGGTAAAGGCAGAACCGAAGCGTGGGGCTCAGCAGCGGGGATCCCAGCAGAGAGGCAATAAGAAGCCAAAAGCTGATTAAAAAATTATCTACCAGTGGTTGCATCAATCGGCGAAGGAACCCAGGTCGCATCCTCAGCTTTTGTGATGACGTTCTTTCGCCTCTGGTTCTTCAATGGATTATTTTCCTAAACTTCGTTTTGCAAGTCACCGTTGCCCCCTGTTTCTAGTCAATACGCATTCTCTGTTAGTAAAGACGCATTGAACGGTTGAATTGAAGCAACATTCATCGATCAAAGCCTTATCCAGCGACCCTGCGGTGATCTGATGCCGCAATGAAGGGGTGAGCGTGGGGGATTTGAAGAGGTGGCAGCAGATGGCGGTGCCGTTTGATTGATGTAAATATTAGCTGCGATGTTCACGGCGGTAAGTTCTTGGCGTTTTGCCAGTGCGATTTTTGAATGCGACGCTGAGATACTCTGCGTGATCAAACCCGGTGCGGTTGGCAATTTCCACGAGTGATAGTTCTGTCTCGGCCAGTAATTGTTTAACCTTGGAGATTTTTTGTCGAACAATTTCTTGATGAGGCGTGCGCCCCAGTCGTTTTTGAAAGCGACTTTCTAGAACGCGACGTGACAAAGGAATCTCTTTGAGGAGGTCAGAGACGTTCATGCCATTGGTCGCGTTGCGGCGGATGTACCGCAAGGCCATTGCTACATCTGGATCTTCGATGGCGAGCGTGTCGGTGGATTGTCGTGTCTCAATTCCAATCGGTTCAATGAGAATTGCATCATTCTGCAACTGTTCTCCCGACATCATTCGGTCAAGTAGATGAGCAGCTTCGAACCCAGCCTTGCGACTGTTGGGAATGACGCTTGTAAGCGGTGGATCGGAAAGATTGCAAAGGAGTTCATCGTTATCAGCGCCGATCACCGCGACTTGCTCGGGGACCAGAATCCCGAGTTCGCGACATGCATCAAGGACTTCCCTTGCCTTGATGTCGTAACAGGCCATGATGCCAATGGGTTTGGGGAGTTGGTCCAGCCATTTAGCCAGCCTTTCTTTTTCCGTTGTTGGTGACTGTCTGCCCGTTTCTTGGGGGATGGGTCGGTAGGTGTGCTGCTGAAGATTCGCCTGGTGCGAAATAGCCTCAAAGTGCTGCTCACGCCATTTCGACCAATTGAACCCCGGTTCGCCAACAAAGCCGAAATGCTTGAACCCCCGCTCACGAAGGTGCTCCACTGCAAGTTGTGCGATTTGACGATCGTCAGTTTCCACCCAAGGGATATTGGGAACATGTCTCGCTGCGCTTACATCAACCGTCGGCAACTTCTTTTTGAGGATGGCGTTGGCCATCTCTTCGGTTTCGATACGAGCGATAATCCCGTCACCCCGCCATTGATCGAGCCAAACAGGGGGTGCAGAGGTCCTCTGGAGTTCTGGTAGGTGGATTGACCAGTCTTCATGCCCACGAATGTACTCAATCGCTCCTGTGAGTAGTCCTCGCGCGTAGGCATTCGAAGTTTCGATGAGAAGTGCGACCGATCGTCTGGCCTTCATGGGGCGAATTCAAAATCGAGAGGAACGCGAGGGAATATTGTTTAGTCTTTTTGCGGTTGTTCTCAATATTTTTTTAAAATCTCCGTTTTTTTCAACCTGTTTCGTTGCTTCGATTGGTGAAAAATCTCAAGTTTATTGCGCATCTTCTCATGGACGGCGGTTTGGTATCGCTGACAATAAGTCGACGAATCAAGACCGGTGTGTCCTTCAAGACGCGTCCATTCGGTTCATCAGGTGTGATGTCCCCAGACCACTTCGCCGCCGCTCAACGTAAAACCCATGGCAGATGGCACTTGATTGGGGCTGCTTGATTGGGTGCGGGATGGTCCTTGGGATGAACGCAGTGGGTCCACGGGCCACCATTTGTGTGTCATTGGATGTTCTCACTGCTAAGACTCCTGCGTTTGGGGATGCAGGTTCATTGCTGACGAAAACTATTGAATGAGGAAACGTGGATGAGCAAAACGATCAATGTTGCGATGGTTGGACTTGGGTTTGGCGCCGAGTTTATTCCGATCTATCAGTCGCATCCCAACACAAATGTGGTAGCGATTTGCCGTCGGAATGAGGCAGAGATGAACAAGGTTGGCGATCAATTCGGCATCGAAGGCCGATACACCAAGTTTGAACAGGTCTTAGCAGACCCCGATGTTGATTTTGTTCACATCAACAGTCCTATTTCTGATCATGCATGGATGTCTTTGCAGGCACTTGATGCCGGCAAGCATGTCATGTGTACCGTTCCAATGGCAACAACGATCGAAGAGTGCCGTCAGATTGTGGAGAAGGTCAAAGAAACGGGCCTCAAGTACATGATGGCTGAGACGGTGGTCTACAGTCGCGAGTTCTTATTTATCAAAGACCTTTATGAAAAAGGTGAGCTTGGTGACATTCAGCACCTAGCTGCATCTCATCCGCAGGATATGGATGGTTGGCCTGAGTATTGGCAGCGAATGATCCCGATGCATTACGCCACTCATGTGGTTAGTCCCTGCCTAGGGTTAGTGAAGGGATTAGCTGAGTACGTTAGTTGCTTTGGTAGTGGAAAGGTCCGTGAGGATATTGCTGAGAAGTCCGGTAATCCATTTGCCGTTCAGAGTTGTCACATCAAGGTAAAAGATTCGGATTTGACTGCGCACATCTGGCGATTTTTGTATGACGTTGCTCGTCAGTATCGAGAGAGTTTCGATGTTTACGGCACCAAAAAGAGCTTTGAGTGGACGCTAGTCGAGAATGAGCCACACGTCATTCATACGGCGAAAAAACCAGAGCCAGAGATTGCTGAAAAGATTGAGGTTCCAGATTTTGCTCACTTGTTGCCGGAGCAGATTCGCAAGTACACCCTGCCACAGGAAATACACGACGCCGAGCACCTCTCGTTCATTC
>JADHOA010000170.1 GCA_016779185.1 Rubripirellula sp. | reverse complement strand
AAGAAAGCGGCTGGGTGACCATGCGCGTCGCAACGCTTCACGAAGATCATTTTCGTGCCGCATTGTCCGCCCCCTGGTACATCGAATTTGACTCCAAGCCAAGGATCACAACCGACGGGGTTAAATTTTTTCAGACGTGGCAAGGCGAGTACGAAGCAAGACTTGCTAAGCTCCCACCAACCGACATCCAGAGACACGCTCCCTATGTGATCGCAGCACGCCAGTTCTGGAGCGAGAGACTCGCACAAGCTAACGCCGATCGGTAGAAATCGAATCCCCGATCGGTGATCAATCAGTGCCAATCACGACTTGGGGCCAATCACGACTTGGGGCCAATCACGACTTGGGTTTGACTTGCAAGTCATTCTTAACTTCGCGAACACCCGGTTCGAGCCGAAGAAGCAATTCGCTCATGCGTCGCTCCCTAGGTGATGGAACCACTCCGGTTAGCGTCCCGACTCCGTCCTTCACTTGGACCATTACCGACTGAAATTGGGGACGATCAAGCGACTCAAACCTTGCTCCAGCGTTTTGCGGATCGATAGATAGTGGTGGGCGATCTCCTTCGATTGCCGAACGCAAACGAGTTCGGACAGCAGGCTTGCTGTTTTGTGCCTGGCCACCTAGGCCGCCAAATAACCCCTGAAGTCCTCCCAACGCGCCCAAGCCGCCACCGAAACCACCGAAGCTGGAAACGCCACGACTGGTCGTTCCGCCATTTGAAGAACTTGTGGCACTAAAACCACTACCCGTTGCCCCTGTTGCACCGACCGTGCTACCTCGTTCCACTTGCGAGAAAGCGGCGTCAGCATCCAAACTGCCGCCGGTGGTGGTTGGCTGCCCAATCGTCGTGCTGGCAGCACCAGTGCCAGATGTGGTCTGTGCCATCACATTAGCACCGGCAAACATTCCAAAGACGCAGATGGCGGAAAAGACAACGTTGGATTGGATGACAAAGCGTGGCATCGATTCAGCAACCTATTGGGGGTTTTGGAAACACGTGCGGTTTGGGTGGGTAGCCAGTCGAGTAAAAACACCGCGGTCTTCACATTGTATCGAGTCAACTCGGCCGATTCGCAACCCATCCGCAGTCGACCGCCTGAGACACTATTTTATTATCAGCGTTTCGCGGTGCTTTATTGAAGATTCGTGAGTGACATCCTTTTTTTTTGACCAATCACGCTAAAATCGCGGCCTACAAAGCTCGCTGGCGGTATAGGCTAGCAACAATCGCTTCGATTACCTCTACTGGGTAACGCTTGAACAAAGAAACTGCTGACAAGTTTGGTAAACATGAACACGAAGTTTTTGACGATCGCTGGAACGAGTCGGGTTCTACTGCTTGGGATGACTTGGGTAACTTTGACGGCTTTTCTCGCTCCGGCTCGTGCCCAAGAAAAAGAAATCCCAGGGGCCCCTCGTTTACTACCCTCGGATACCCTCGCTTACATTCGGCTCGATAATGCCGAGCAGTTCCGTAAAGACTTCGGCGATTCGTCCGTTGGCCAGATGCTCAACGATCCGGCCCTCAAGCCGCTCTCGAGCGACGTCTATCAAATGATGTCCGAACTATTTGAACAAGTCGGCACCATCCTCGAAGTCTCACTGGATGATCTCCTTGCGATTCCGCAAGGGCAAGTCGCAGCTGCAATGATGCCCGGTAATCTTTCCGAGTACCAAGAGGAGCTTGCTGCGGAGGAAGAAGACGATGAATCCCCCGAAGCGATTCGGCGTCGGCTCGCCCGGAAGCGTCGCGAGCAAAATTCGCTTGCCGGTGTCTTTCTGATGGAAGCAGATAAGAATGTGGAAACGCTGATGGGCCTGATGGAAAAGATGGAGCAGCGAGTCACCACCCGTGGCTACCTCAGGCGTTCAGCGGATATCAACGGGATCAAGCTCATTAAACTGCTGCCCCCGAGACCAGGTCGACCAGAAATTGAGTACTTTGAAAAAGACGGGACCGTCGTCATGGGGATTGGTCACGACACGGCTGCCAAAGTTCTTGACCACTGGGCAGACCGTAGCGAAGAAGAGACCCTTGCAGACCGAAGTGATTTCGTATCCATCATGTCCCGTTGCGTGGGTGCAGAGTCGACTCGACCACAGCTCACCTTTTTCGTTGATCCCTACCGCATCATCGAGCGATTTGTCAAACGCAGCAGTGGAGCAGCGTTGGTTTGGCCCATCGTTGAGCAACTGGGTTTACCTAAAATTCGCGGGATTGGTGGCAGTTCTTTTTCGGGTGGTGAACTCTTTGAATCCATCTCGCATATGCACATTCTTGTGGATCCACCACGAGATGGAGTACTGGGTGTACTTCGCCCCGAAGCGGTCGACTCCGCCCCGCCAAATTGGGTGCCAGCCGATGTCGCCTCGTACACTTCATTGAAGTGGGATTTTGAAACAACCTACGACAATCTTGACAAAGTGGTCGCGAAGTTTCAGGGTGAAGGACCGATGAAGCGATTCGTCGAAGACCCCGCGATGCAGCAGTTCGGGATCTCGATTCGGGAAGACCTGCTCGAAAACATCACCGGTCGCTACGTGAATTGCGGATGGATCGAACCATCTGCCAAGCTTAATAGCCGAACGCAAACACACGCTCTAGAACTAAGCGATAGCCTCAAAGCAAAAGACGTCATTGCCAAGTTCCGAGAACGCCGCCCCAATGCACTCACCGTAGAGACCATTGGGGGAACCGTTGTGTACTTTGCTCGAAGCCCCAGCGGAGGCAATCTACCAGAGAACTTTAGAATCCCAGAACCTGGTTTAATGATCCTAGGCAAGTGGCTAATCTTTAGTGATAGCCGCGAAATGCTGACCCGAATCACGCGAGCCAATCTCGAAGCTGCTCCACGTTTGATTAACGTCGCTGAATTTGAACTTGTCACCAGCGAACTGGGAGGAAAACTAGACGGAGAGAAACCATTTATGGTCTCTTTCCTAAGAGGTGCAGAGTACATGAAGCAAGTTTATGACCTTGCAAAATCGCCTGAGACAAAAGGGATGTTGCGGCAAGCGTCAACCAACGCGCCGTTTGCCGGTAAGGTCGTATCGATGCTCGATAGAAATCAGCTACCCGACTTTAAAGAGTTCGAAAAGTACTTCGCCCCCTCTGGAACCTTCGCCTACGACGAACCAGCAGGAATTCATTTTGGTAGTTTCACCCTACGAGCCGAGGACGAGTAACTGCACCCTCATCGGGCATCGTAAGTCGCGCGACAGCTCGAAACCAGATCGGAACGCAGCGTGACGTGAAGTGCCTGCGTATCGGGGTGATTCCAAACGTGATTGCAGCGTTGCATTGACACAAGAAATTGATACAAAGCTCGTGTTCAATGCTTCAATTCTTGGACGGGCTATCGTAGACGCTAGCCATCACGTGAAATCATTCGTGCTGAAACAAAACACAGATCGGATTCGGCGCGTTGATACAATTGCGATTGTAGGTCAGTCGCCCGGTAGCAGCATCAACTTCAAAAGTCGCGATCGTATTCGAATCTTGTCCCGCAGCGACCAACCAAGTGGCCGTTGGATCGAGATTGAAGTTACGTGGAGTCGCACCGCGAATGTGCTCTAGCTCAACAAGCGAAAGGTGGCCATTTTGCGGATCTACTTCAAAGACACTGATTGTGTCGTGTCCACGATTAGCTGAATAAACGAAACGACCATTAGGATGGACGCGAATCTCCGAAGCGCTGGAAAATTTCTCTTGGGCTAACTCATCTGAGTTCACGCTTGGTAGGGTCTGCTTGGCCTTCATCACTCCCGCGTCTGCATCATAATCAAAAACGGTCACACTCAATGCGAGCTCATTGAGTACGTAGACCCAGCGTCCGTTAGGATGAAATTTCATATGACGAGGTCCACCACCGGCAGGAACATCACCAGCGCCATGCCACGTCAGGGTCGACTCGGCTTCGTTCACTCGATAGATGACCACTTTATCGAGTCCTAAGTCTGGGACAAACGCGAACCGTTGGTCTGGCGAAAAACCAGCCCAGTGTGCATGCGAAGCATCTTGTCGCCCCTCCACCACTCCGCTGCCACCCTCGTGCTTGATTAACCCGGTTTGCCTTACGAGACGTCCGTCTTTGTCTAATTGATAGGTCGCAACCGATCCGCCACCGTATTGTGCAGTCAGCAGCAAAGTGCCGGCACGATTAACGGCAACGTGTGCCGCGCCACCATCGCCAATGGGAAGCGATTGTTCAAGTTTCAATGCGACTCGATCACCCGTTCGATCAATTTCATAGCCGATGACCGACGGGACATCAGTGAGTGTGCCAACCGCGTAAAGACGCGTGCCACTGGGATGCATGGCCAAAAATCCAGGCCCAGACACCTCCGCCACCAATTCGGCATCACTGAGACGACCACGAGCGACATCGAGCCGGCAGTGATAAATCCCACGACTCTCTTTGGCTCGACCCGTACCAATCCAAACGTCCATCATGTCGTTTGCGGTCTGAGCGTGAGTATCGGAATTCATGGCGAGTAACATCCCAAATGCGAAAACACCGATAAACCAGACTGGCTGCCTCAGAAAGAATAGATCAGCGAAAGGTAGACCTGGCATAACATTGCGTATCGGTTCGACAAAACGTTTAGCGAGCATGGGTTGATTCCAGTTCAAAGAAATTGGCTCCACTTTGGGAGCACAATCATGACGCATGTCTTGGTCACCACGCAAGCGCGTTGTCCCCGCATTGACACGGTAACCATCCGAAGGTCATCTTGACTCAACGATTTGAAAACCAACGATTTTAAGTCGTACCGGAAAAGCCATTCTATTTTTTAACGCGTTATCGCAAACGCTCGGGTTTGCGAAAGATGGTCAATCAGTGCGGCCAAGTGCATAAAAAAACCCGTTTGCCGAGACCAAGGTAATCTCGACAAACGGGGCTGTTTTCTCGCAATCAAAAGATGGCGAGTGGGGTGGCCGAGCCGAAGCATCAGCCCGCCGACAGTGCTACGGGTTACCACCCCGTTGGCTAGTACAGCTAATTTCCACTTGCTCACCTCCTTTCAAATAGGTTCGGCGATCGCTAATCCGGTTGCCAACCAGAATGGAAAAGCGATCACACAGAAACAGTCCATCGCGATGCGTCATCACGACACGACAACCAGATTATCGCTCATGACCAAAATGGCTTCAAGAGAAATCTGTCTCGCCGCATGAATCAGGACGCATGTCACCGTCACCTGGTTCGAAGAAAACCGATAATAATTGGTCCGATCGCGACAGAATTGATCCACTGCGAAACCATTCATGGGCGGCTGCGGATCTAATTTTGCAAGTTACCCGGCTGAGACACCACATTGGATGACTCGCTGTTGGGAACCGTAAGATCCAGCGGCTGGAACGGTAGGTTATTCCCCGAACGAGGCTCCCAAATCCTCAGCTCCACTTCATCAATCATCACTTCGCCAGCCCCCAGCAGTTCAAACATCACTTGAACCTCTCCGTCCGTTTCGGCTTGTCGGTACAGGCGAACAGGGGTCCAAGTGGGTGCATTGCGAACCAGCACCCCGAGTTCCGGTCCCAAAACAGTGTCATAGACTAACACTCCCTGATGCGGGCCACCGAAACCGATCGTTTTCACCCAAGCGTCGATGCGAAAAGCCGTGCCAGCATCGAGTCGAACCGAGGGACTTTTTAGCTGTAGGACAGTCCCCTCGTATCCGCCAGGCAGCGGGTCATCGCGAAGTGAAACGACGCTTGCCCTCAAAGCCCCCGGGCCAGCAAATGTCCCGAGCGTTGCTCGGTTAACTTTCGATTCTGCACGTTCCGTCAGCCGTTTCCCAACCGTCCAACGACCTTCCCCGAAAAACTCAATCTCATCCATGGATCCGCTGGTGAGCCGATTGCGTCCCCAGCCCTGGTCTTGCATCAACGACCTCCAAAAGACCTGCAATTCGCTTGCACCCATCACCACCGGTGGCGAACTCGCGAGATTAGGCCAGTCTGGCATCAGGATCTCTGACAACTGCCAACCACTTCGTAAGAGCCAAGCGTCGGCTCTTCTTGCCATCCTGAGCGTCGAGCCAAGATCGCCGCTCCGGAACATCGGCTCGGCATCGACCATGGTACGCTGCGCAGCCTGAACAAGATTGGAGACGCGGTCCTCTGGAACAAGATTCATTGAGGTCGCGGCGACCCAACGACTCTCCGATCGCACTAATGATTCATTTACCAGTTGCCAGCGATCCATGGTCGCTTGTCGAGCGAATTGAGCGGCCGATGCCGATACCTGACCACCGACCTTGGTGTCGCTACTAAGACAAAGCACCTCGACAACATCGGGGGAAACAATTTCCAGCTTTGATCCCCCTTCGGTAACTTCGGGACTCATTCGCTCTGCCGAGAAATGCGTGAGCCTCCAAACCGACTTGGTTGCATCACTCGGGGTTAGCTGAAGCTCAATCGACTCTCCGTCACCACCGAGTACTTCCGTGCCTCTGGTTGCGGTGGAGGTCAAAATCAAAAGATCGGATGTCTCGGTGCTCAGCCGACAGCAGCGATAACTTCCGTGCTGAACGACTGGTGGAGTCGCGTTCGAAGCACTTGCCACCCACGGCGCAATCATCGCGATCATCCGATTGACATAACTAATCGCCATCGCACGCTGCGCGTCGAGCGGCTGACCGGACGCAAGCGAGCGAGTTGATCGAAAAACGATTGCCGAAGGAATCGACTCGAGCGATCGCATCGCCTGTAGCCACATTGCATGCCAGTGAAAGCTTTCCGGTCTCGGTGCGCCAATTGCATCTGCGATGGTGTCGTTCTGAATCAGCAGGCGATCCGGTGGCATGCTCATCAAACCAACTGCGCGAACCACGCGATCACCCAAACGCCCAAGGCGGTTATTCACCTCATCAAGCTCCTCGTACGCATTGAGCGAACGCTCGCGCGGCGGTAAATCTTGAATCACTCCATCCAGTAGTGAGGCATATCGGCGCCATGACTCAACCGGTGCGCCGACGATTGGGCGATTCCATCGAGGCGGAAAGGACCGCAGCCTGCGAACCGCTTTTTCAGTCTGCTCAAGCATCGCCTCATCAAGAACCTGCATGCGTCCAAGGTACCAACCGGCAATCGGCTCCAATAGCGACTCCACCTCCGAACTTAATATTTCAGGCGGCTCGCTATAAATCACCAAGCGGCTTTGGATTGCTTCTCGCAATAAATCCGCCGACGGAAATTCTCGGCACAAGATTGCGTCGAATCCAAGCGATCGTACCCAGCGCATTGGTTCACCGTTGTACTGCAAAATTCGAGTGACTTGACCGGTCGGAAAAACCTGCATCCTTGCGTCTAAATTTTCCGCAAATGACTTATCGCCTTGAGTCACTCCTCGTTCGCCCCGCATCGCGATATCAAGCTTCTCGCGTCCGACCGAAAGCATTCCGTCAACTCGTAACTCATCCAAACGGATTGCGGTTTGACCAGGTCCAGAATAGGCATTGATCACAACGGCATCGACATACGGATCGGCAAGATCCACTCGTAAGCCGTATTCGCTTCGCAAGGCAACGTACTTGAGCCGCAACGGTTTCTCAATTAACCCTATCCCTATCGAAGCAAACTCCCCGGGTGACTGATAGGAAGCTCCGTAGATAATCACGGACACCGCTTTTTTGGTCACAGGATCTCGGACGTAAGGAAAACGCACTCGAAATCCAATACTCGCGCCCGGCTTGGCACTCATCACTTTGACGTTAGCCGTTAGGTCGTCGATCGGTAGCACCGGTTCAATCGGATACACCAACTGCGCCTCACTACCGTTTCCAGCGATAAAGTGAACCGATTCGCACGCTCCACCCGATACGCCTCCGTCAATCAAATGAGTCTGCTGGGTAAGCCTCGCCTCACAATCTGATTCATCTAAAAACCATCGCGGCGGATGGGTATCGAGAGGATCAAACAACTGAGAAAAACATGATGAAGTAATACACACACTCGCTATCGCCATTAGCCGCACGCTAACTCGCAAGCTTTGCCAAGTCGTCGCATCTGTCTCGTATCCAGATTTTGTCATGTTGTCTTGAAGCCTCTTTGTTTGACCGGCGCCGACTTGAGCGGAACAATCCTATTATCACTCAAGTCTCTCGGCGATTCGTCCGAGGGCACCAAGTTTCCCTGCAAGTGATTCGCTTGAACTGCGAGGGGCAGCCGCGATACTTTTCTCGAAAGCAAAAACATTGATCGATTCTGACCGTCGAATAGGCAAGCCATCAATCCGATCTCGTGAAAGCTACCAAGGGGCAAAACAAACATGATGCGAAAAAACATCATGCGTTGTGCATACACCATCACCGCATGAACGAAGCCAATGGTGTTCTAACCCCAACGGATACCATGATTTAAGTCGACGAGCCAAGTCAAATATGCGTTGATTTCCTGCAACGTTGTACAAAACAAACCGGACGAACCCAAAAACCCACAAACCATTGCCACATAAACAGTTACGACCAAAAGACTCCAGTAATCCGCACCGATTGGTATAC
>JADHOA010000169.1 GCA_016779185.1 Rubripirellula sp. | reverse complement strand
CGAAACTTCGTGACTTAGGCATTGACTGGGGTACCACGTCCTCGAGTGGCTTTTTCTTTTCCGCACCAAGCCAACTCGTCAACGCAGCTGCGGGTGGCACGAGCGGACTGATCCCATCGGCTGAAGCAACACTTAGCACGACGAATCGCGTGATGCTAAACGGCGGTGACTTTGAAGTCTTGATCGCAGCCTTGCGGAAACAAGATCTCGTCAAACTTCTAGCCGAACCGACAGTGGTGGCGACCCATGGCAGGCCGGCAAGGTTCAATGTTGGTGGCCGAGTTCCCTACATTGTGCCAACTGGCAATAATTCCGTCTCAATCAATTATGAAGAGTACGGAACTGCTGTCGACTTCTTGCCATTCGTAGTGGGACCAGGTCGTATTCGACTTGAAGTAAGACCAGAAGTCACCGAGCCAGATAATTCAAGATCGATCAGCGCATCGGGTATCCAAGTCCCAGCATTTAGCTCTCGCTATGTCGAGACGGCAGTCGAGCTGCAAGCTGGGCAAACGTTCGCCATCGCTGGTTTATTGCAAAGTCGAACTGAGGCAGTTAGCAAAGCGACTCCGTTCTTGGGTGAGCTACCTCTAATCGGCGCAATGTTTCGGCGTGTCCGAGAGCAGCAGAATGACATTGAGTTGCTGATTACCGTCACCCCTGAGCTGGTCGACGCAATGGATCCAGAACAAACACCTAAGGGTGGACCAGGCCTGAACTCAAAGTCACCAAGCGATACTGACTTGTACAGAAATGGACACATTGAAGTCCCTTTGCGGATGGGGTCGATGATACAAACCGACGATTGCTTGGGGCTCGAATCAACGAGTCGAGATGCAATACCCGTTGCCGCATTTGCATCACCGTCGACAACCTTTCAACAAAGTCCTTCCGATAAATCTAGCGTTGCAGCACTGATTGCCGCAGAACAGGTGATTGTTCCGACGCCAGATCCAGTGAACGTAGGGCAGGGAGTCTCGATCGAATCCCCAGAACAATGATACTCTTATCCAATTGAAGTCGCGTGTTTCGTTACTTCACTGAAGAACCATTTGAAAATTTTCGTCAAGCAAACCAACCTTTTTAAGCCATAAGAACATGATACCCCAACCTCTTCGAATCGCTCTGGTTGATCCTAATGATCAATCACGAGAATCCATCAGGCTTTTGCTTGATGGAATGAGTGATTCTTGGTTGGAATCCGATTGCACTCGGTATGAATGGTTTGTCAGTCTTGTTGAACAGAGCAAGCCCGATATCGCCTTTATCAATCTCGATAGCAATTTGGAGAGATCTCTGTTGGTCATCGAGAAAGTGACTCGCGAATCTCCTGACACGGCGATATTGGCGGCCAGCGAAAAAACAGACGGAAAGCTAATCCTTCAGGTGATCCGCGCTGGTGCCTGTGAGTACTTAACCTTACCAATCAAAACAGAAGAATTATCCGCTGCCATTCATCGAGTTCGCCGACACCGGCCTTCGAAAAGCCTCGAAAAGCCACGCGAATGCGAAGTGATCACAATCGCAGGCGCCAACGGAGGTGTTGGCTCCACAAGTGTTGCGGTTAACCTAGGTTGCGTTCTCGCCGAAAACCCACTCAATAGCGTCGCCCTGCTAGAACTTGATATGGCGCTTGGTGACGCGGATGTTTTTCTGGATCTAATACCAGAGTACACCTTGGCGGACGTTGTGCAGAATGTCAGCCGACTCGACATGCAACTTCTTCGCAAATCAATGACCAAGCACGGCACGGGATTATTCATGCTGCCTCGTCCTGTGGACTTAATGGAAACAGAGCTGATCTCAGAGGATAGCCTCAGACGCGTCATTGATTTGATGAAAGAATCGTTCACCCACCTCATCATTGACTTGTCCAAGAGCTACAACGGTCTGGACAAAGTAGCGATGGAATCGGCGAATCGAATTCTGCTTTTGACACAACTGGATTTACCTTGCCTGCGCAATGCAGTCAGAATGCTGATTAATTTCGACGAATCCGATCACATCAAAGACAAAGTGGCCATTGTCGTGAACCGCGCTGGCTTTGAAGCAGGGCAGATCGGCCTCAAGAAAGCGAAAGAAACGCTTAACCGAGATATCTACTTTCAAATCCCGAATGACTTTCGGACGATGGTAGATGTTCGGAACAATGGCGTTCCCCTTGTGTTGCAATCTCCCAAAGCTGCTATCACCCATTCCTTTAGGCGTCTTGCCGACGAGTTGTCACGCTCCAAAGATGGACCAACCATCGCACCGATCGAAGAGGACGCAACGCTGAAAGGTTGGAAGAAATTTTGGCCGGGCGTTCAGCACTAGTCCTACGATGATTGAAAAACATCTTGTGAATCAAATGCTGCGGTGGGTGAACCCAATCCTCTCTCCTTAGGAGAAGATCAAACTGCGTCTATTCCGTGGACAATTGTTAGGTTCACGGCCTACTGAAGGTAGAGACGAGCATGGCAGTTCAACTGTGCAATCATCACCTTGTGCACTCATCACCTTGTGCACTCATCACCTTGTGCAATCACCGGCTCGTGCGGCGTTTCTAAGGATAATCGCCGCCAAATTGCGAAACCGTCTTAGCCAACGCACGACTTCCATTCTGATCGCTTCACCCGCGTCGCACCACGCATTTTAGCCTTCAATCCAACGCAAGAGCGTGCGCACCATCACGCCAGTTGCACCGGCATCACGATGAGGCTTGGGTTGATCTGCGAACGCAGGCCCAGCAATATCAAGGTGGACCCAAGGCAAGTCGTCTACAAAGTTCTCGAGGAACTTTGCTGCAGTGATGGCGCCTCCCCAACGTCCATCACCGATATTCTTGATATCCGCAACCTTACTCTTCACTTGTTCATCATAGTGTTTGAACATTGGCAATTGCCAAAGTAGTTCACCCTCACTCGAAGCTGCTGCTTCAATTTCTTCAAGCAACGAATCATCGTTGGTCATTGCCCCAACAACATCTCTCCCCAACGCGACCATGCAGGCGCCGGTTAAGGTCGCCAGATCGACGATCGCTTTGGGTTGATAATCTTTAGCAACATCGAGGGTATCAGCCAAAACAACTCGGCCTTCTGCATCGGTATTGAGAATCTCGATCGTTTTACCGCTGCGAGTTTTGATCACATCACCGAGTTTGTAACTGGTGCCGCTGACCATATTTTCGGCAAGACCACAAAAACCAATCACGTTTCGTCGAATCCCCAACCGAGCAAGTGCATGCATCACACCGACCACCGTCGCTGCGCCGGCCATATCACACTTCATGTCAATCATCGCATCGCTGGGCTTCAGTGACAAACCACCACTGTCGAAAGTGACACCCTTACCAACCAATACGATCGGTGGTTCATCACCGCCGCAAAGATGAGACATGATGACCAGTCTGGGCGGACGCGAAGAGCCCGCACCAACAGCCAAGATTGCGCGACACTGCTCTTCAGCCAAACGATGCTCATCCCATATTTCAACCGTGGTTTCTTTATCCGAGAAGAGCGTTTTAACTTCGTTCGCAAACGATTCTGGATAGAGCACCGCTGGTGGTTCATTAACCATTCGCCTCGCCTGGTTGATGCAGTCTCCGATCGTTTGACCGCGTTCCAGTTGTTTCTGCGAAATCCCCGGAAAAGCAATTTCGGTCGGTAATTTCAGCGAAGGTTCGGATCGGTACAGCGCCTGGCCCTCACACGCGGTAACCGCGCCGGCAACGATTGCGTCGTGTTGCTCGTCGGCAATGGATTCAGCAAGACGCACTTCGATCCGGCCACGAGGACGATCTAAAAGCGAACGGATCGCTGCCGCGGTCATTTCATAGGCATCGGATCTGGTAGCAGCAGATTCACCTAACCCGACGACTAGCAACATTTTGGGACCAATTTCCGATGGCACACCCAGCAGTGTCATCTCACAGCGACTGCCACGAAGCTGTCCTGAATTCACCAAGCGTGTCAACCAGCCGTTCCCCAACTCGTCTAAGTCGCGCAGACTAGCCGATAAGCTATTGTTTGAAGGGAGGCCGAGGATCAAGACGTCGACCGCAGACTGATCCTCGGCAGACCCACTGGTTAGTTTCACCGAGACGTCAAACTTGGATTCAGTCATGATATTTTGGCTGGGTTAGGTTTCGTTGTTCCACAAGAGTTTTCGCTAGAGTGGTCAGTCTAGCGCGTTCCGTTCTTTTATCCTATCCCACCGGTAAACCCTGGGTGGTGAACCTCCGAAAAAGTGTGATTCCGCCGTGACTCATCGTAGCACTCGAGAAACTGTCGAAGACCTCAGAAAAGCGGGTCGACTAATTGAAATCACGCAGGAAGTTGACCCCTACCTTGAAGCGGCTGAAATCCAACGCCGCGTTTATGCCAATCAAGGTCCAGCGATACTTTTTTCCAATCTGAAGGGTTGTCAATTTCCCGCCGTTTCCAACCTCTTCGCATCGCTGGAACAGGCTCGATACTTATTCAGAGACACGCTTGAGTCGGTTCGAAGATTAATTGAATTGAAGACGGATCCGTCGGCCGCACCGAAAAATCCTTTACGGTATGCCAAAACACCTTGGACCGCATGGAGAATGCTACCCAGCTATTGCCGCCGCGGTTCGGTGATGGAACGAGAATGCAAACTGTCGGATCTGCCGGCGATTCAATGTTGGCCTGACGATGGTGGGGCTTTCGTAACGCTGCCTCAGGTTTTGTCGATGAATCCAAATCAGCCGCATCAACTGATGCAGTCGAACCTTGGGATGTATCGAATCCAAATGAATGGCAACGACTATCAGCATGATCGAGAAATTGGCTTGCACTACCAGATTCACCGAGGCATGGGCGTGCACCATCAAGCAGCCATGAGTCGAGGTGAGAAGCTTCGAGTAGCGATTACCGTGGGAGGCGCTCCCGCGATGACACTCGCCGCGGTGATGCCACTTCCCGAGGGATTGTCCGAACTGACCTTCGGTGGAGCACTAGCGGGACGCAAAATCCGACTCATCAAAGGTTCGCACGCGCCGACGTATGCTGATGCTGATTTTGCCATCATCGGTACCATCGATCCGAAAGCGACTAAACCAGAAGGCCCTTTTGGTGATCATCTCGGTTACTACAGCCTTCAGCATCCATTCCCTGTCATGCAAGTGGAAAAGGTTTGGCATCGACGTGGTGCAATTTGGCCTTTCACCGTAGTGGGTAGACCACCACAGGAAGACACCACTTTCGGTCAATTAATCCATGAAATCACCGACCCGATCATTCCATCTGTGATCCCCGGTGTGAAAGCGGTTCATGCAGTAGACGTCGCAGGTGTTCATCCGCTTCTACTAGCGATCGGTAGCGAGCGGTATATGTCGTATCTCAAACCGAACGAGCCACAAGAACTTCTCACGCAAGCGAATGCGATTCTTGGTAATGGTCAGCTTTCGCTCGCCAAGTACCTTTGGATCTGTGACGACCCAGATCAACGATTAAAAATATCTGATTACCAATTGTTCATTCAGAATATTTTGACGAGGATCGACTGGCGCCGCGACCTTCACTTCCACACTCGCACAACCATTGACACCCTCGACTACAGCGGATCAGGATTCAACAGGGGATCCAAAGTCGTCATCGCGGCAACAGGTAATCCAATTCGAACGCTCCCCAACACCATTCCAAGCGGGATGAGTTTACCACCTCAGCTTAAAAACCCTCTAGTTGTATCCCCTGGTATCCTGGCAGTTGAGTCAAATTCTATTGCGACTCAAGTATCTTCCCATGAGCTGCAGTCCATTGTGAATGAATTCGCTGAGGATCACCCGATCAATCAATTTCCCTTGATCACATTGGTTGACGATAGTGATTTTTGTGCGAGATCATTTGCAAACTGGACATGGGTAACCTTCACTCGAAGCAACCCAGCAACAGATATCAATGGTATCGCTGCCTCTACCGTTCATAAACACTGGGGCTGTAACGGATCACTAATCATTGATGCTAGAATCAAACCGCATCACGCGCCACCGCTTGTCGAAGATCCATCGGTGGTTTCTCGAGTGGATGCTTTAGCCGCCAAGGGCGAACCCATTAGCCGCTACTTGTAAAGCTCAGGCAGAACCCGTTTCACCTTAATCCCGGACCGACGTGACGTTTCATGAATTCACTGCAACGCAACTTTAACACCACACATCCTGTCGCGTTGGTGACTGGAAGCGGAGCGCCCCGGGTAGGACAAGTCATCGCAAAGCATCTTGCGAGTTTTGGCTGCCATGTAGCGTTACATGCATACCAAAGTGTTAAAGATGCGAATGCGACAGCGACCGCGATTTCAGCCACACATGGAACGCAAACGATTGTGATTCAAGGAGCATTGGAGGAGCCTGAAAACGCAGAAAGCATTGTGAACCAAGTCATCGATCGATTCGGCAGACTTGATATCCTTGTCAATAGCGCAGCGATCTGGCATCCCACCAAACTGGAAGATGTCACCAGCGAGGAACTATTCAGATATTACAAAATCAATACGCTCGCCTGTTGGTTAACCAGTCGTGCTGCGGGGCTATTCATGACCAAACAAAATTCAGGTGGCTGCATCGTCAACATAAGCGACTGGGCGACAGAAAGACCCTATCTCGATCATGCTGCCTACTTCCCAACCAAAGGGGGCGTGGACACGATGACGCGATCTTTCGCGGTCGAACTTGGTCATCGAAATCCAAGAGTGAGAGTCAATTGCATTAAGCCAGGACCTGTCTTACTCGGTGATCAAGTAAGCGAAGACCAACGAAAGACCATCGCGGATAGCACGCTGGTCAAACGCGTTGGCACTGCAGAACACATCGCACATGCTGTTCAGTTTCTTTGTGAAAATGATTTTGTTACCGGCAGTTTCATCACAGTAGACGGAGGGCGTAGCATTTTTTCCCCTGACGGCCTTCAGGTTGGAATGAATACTGGTTAGCCCAGAACCACGTTCTGATAGCTGTTACAACTCAGATCATCATACAACTGCCCAACATTATCAGAACTCGTTGCGACCGCTCCCATCTGAGCGCTAAAACCAGCAGCCAATTGACCTAAATCATCCTGACGGGTTAGCAAGCCGCGAAAAATCCCCGCGGGTACAAGCGTGGCCATTTCTAACACTTTCGATGGTTCAATTTGTTGATAATGATTGAGAACAAATTGCACTTCATGCCACAAATTCAAATCAGGATTACTAGCGCGCGAATCGGTCCCTAAGACCACCCGTATTCCAGCCCTCAGCATTTTCTCAACAGGATGATTTGAAAATCCAAAAAAATGATGGGTTCTAGGACAAAAGACAACAGAGATGTTAGAAAAGTGGGAAAGATACTCAATCTCAGAATCTAGTAAATCATTACCATGCACGAGCAGAGCCTGCGGTAACTTTGAGAACAGATGAATCACATGCTCAAAAGGATTGACACTCCAGGGAAAGTGTCGAGCTGGCTGTAATCCCATTGATTTCAACAAATCTGATAATTGCCCTCTACCGGTGGAAAGCAACTCTCGCTCATCAGGGGATTCTGCGAGGTGCATCGCGACTGGCTTCCCAATCGCTTTGGCTTGTTCCAACACGCTGCCAAGAGCCTCAATCGAAAGTGAGTAAGGGGAATGCGGACTGAACCCACCAACACCATGGTGTTCGAGATGATCGGTAGCACTCGCAAGTCTCTCCTCAAATCGGCTGGCTTCAATGCCGAGAACCTCTGCAAACGTGATGATCTCACTAGCCGACTTGACCTGTGTATAGTCAAAAGGTGGAGTGGCGATCTCAGCTGCCAGAACCGTACCGGTGTTCCAAAGTTCGTTCGATCCAAGGGTAATGTTATTTACTTTTTGAGAAGGATCCGAAGCAAAGCGTGACGCGATCACCAACTTGATCCATTCTGAAAATGCAATTCCCGGATAGCCAATTGGCGACTGACAATCCGAAAACTCAAGATGTGTATGCGAATTGATCAGCCGCGGCAGCAAAGCAACGTCACCCAAATCCAACACATCACCAGACGGTTTCCCTGACCCCACCTCCGTGATTTTTCCATCCGAGACTCTCACCCAGGCGTTAGCAATCGGAGACGATGAGACTGGTACAATCCATCTAGCTCTTATCACCTTTGAATGATTCCGCGACATGAAGCTACCTCAGAAACCGGATTGTCTACCCATCGAATTCTATGAACGCGATACCGCAACCGTTGCCCGGGATCTGATTGGAAAAATACTCCTCAGACGCATCGGTGGCCAACAGATTGGCGGAATCATCGTGGAAACGGAAGCTTACCTAGCAGATCAGGATCAAGCGAGCCACAGCTACCGAGGCCTAACTGCGGGCAATTCCGCGATGTTTGAATCTGGCGGCACACTTTACGTCTACCCAATTCATACGCATTGTTGCTTTAACATCGTTACCGAAAAACAAGGCTGGGGCTGTGCCGTTTTGATTCGGGCGATCGAACCAATCTGGGGCATTGATCAGATGATCAATCATCGCAAACCGGTAAAAATGCGACAACTAGCCCGTGGCCCAGGATGTTTATGTCAGGCTCTTGCAATCAATCGTAGCCTCAACGGAAACCACCTAGGTTCTT
>JADHOA010000168.1 GCA_016779185.1 Rubripirellula sp. | reverse complement strand
GACTTGAGATTTCATCGCCAGATAGAACGCCATCGCGATTTCGATCGAATCGGCGGATCATGTCGTTTGCTTCACGTTCATCGTCTGCAGTCACCGCAACACTCAACATCTCTGCAGCGGCGCCAAATCCCATCCATGGAATCGGGTCACTTTCGATACCAAAGCCGGGACCCAGCCGTTCGGGCGTCAGTAGGTCATCGTCGGATGGGCTACTTGACCCATTATTGTCTCCTCCGCCGTTACCCTGTTCTCGCATTTTCTGGAAGCCATCGGTGATTTTTTTCAGAGGGATTGGCTGACCTGGCCGAATACTCGGATCACTCGCTTGCATTCGCTGGATCATGAACTGAGCGGGACCCTGCTGTTCATCTGGATCCAAGACGCCGTTACCGTTGGTGTCGAGACGACTTAGGAATGAAGACGGATCGAAACCGCCTCGGCTGGAACCGCCACCACGCATACTGAATCCGCCGCTAGGCTGACTGCCACCTCTACCGCCAAATCCACCTCCGGGGGGGCCACCACCGAAGCCGCCACGACCTCCGAAATCGCCTCCTCCACCAGGAGGACCGCCACGAAAGCCACCTCCTTCAGAAGATCCACCTCGGCCACCGAAGCCACCTCGATCGTCTCCGCCGGGTTGCTGAGCCAGTCCAGGCAGTGCCAGAAACATTGTCAAAGAGAACGCAGTGATTGGAATGATTGTTTTCATGGCTATTGAACACGTCACAGCTTTGGGAGTTTCGGAAATGATGCGAGACACTCGTTAAATCCCTTTTTTGCCGCAAATCCCAAGCGATTCTAATATCAATTTGGATGGAATCGGCCTCCCGATGGATGGTCGGAGTGTAGCATTCGAATCCGTTTTACAAACCTAATTTCATCCTAACAACGAGTTTTGGGCAGGTGAGCGTTGTTTTGAGCAAGGATTTTAGAACCGTATCACCACTCGGTTTACCCGTTTTGAATCGCAGCGATGTGAACCATCTGACGCAGGGAAAACGCCCGAAGCGGGTTCTGTGTTAGTATATCGAGTCGGAAATCATTGCGATTTGACGATTCATAGCCCTCAACATGCTTTTTCAGGGATTCAAGCAGGTTTAGCGCGGTCATAGCGTCCAAGCCTCTACCATTTCCATCTAGTCGCTGCGCACCTCATTAACCTACCGAGATTCGAGACACAGCTGATGGTGCACACTTTCGGTTGTGCACACTGGGGGCGGGTTATTACGGTTAATCAACTTGAATGAGGAGCATCGAAGGTCAATGACGATTCGTCCCGGGCAGCCAAATCGCCATTTCCTAACACTGCAAACTTGGATTGGGCTAACGGTTATTTTGACCGAACGTATTTTCTGGTGGGAACCCGTGGTTGCTCGATTTCCAACCGTGTACTTCCATGCAGACACGATCCAAGGAGCGGCATTGCTGTTGATCTTGCTGCTTAACGTTTCGTTTATCTTTAACAGTGCGATTTGGAGTGTGTTTGGCAATGGCAAGCGATCCGTGCGTTTCATGTTGCCGTTTGTTCTCTATCAGTGCGTTCTCATGCTGCTTATTTTGTTGGTCACGACTCGCAGAGATTCAGGCGACTGGCAAGATGATCAAATTGCCCTGTGGGCTGCTGCATCCGGCATGTATTTGATCTTCTGGGTGATCTTAGTTTGTCTTCTTCGGATGCTGAGATTTTTCGGTTATCGATTGGTTTATGAACCACCCGCTGCGATGTCGCGGATTGATCTTTCGCAAGCGGGTGCTGATATTCCTCCTGAGTTTCCAGTTAGTGAGACGAGAGAGGGATTCGTTATGCAGTCGAACCCATTTTCGATTACCGATTTGCTGTGGCTGACCACTTGGATTGCAATCGTGTTGGCAGCGGCGATCAAGGTCTATCATTTTTTTTACATCGACGTTGATTTGCAGAGAGAAGGGATATTTGGAAAAGACTTTCCCTTCATTTTGACCGCCATCTGCCTCGCGATCGTGTCGGGGATGAGTTTGTTAACGATGATTCCGAGTGCGATCCTTGGAATGGTCAACTCACAACGGCCCTCCAAGAATATTGTTTTGCAGACGTGCCTGTTCCTGCATGCGATGGGCTGGATTGTCGTGTTGAATCGAATTCGATTCTTCGACGAAGAACTATGGCCTCTCGCCTTGTTTGGCCTCTTCTTGTTTGGTCTTTTTCAGTTAACCATCGTCTGGTGTGCATGGCGCCCATTATCCTGGTTCCATTTCCGATTGACCAAGCGGCTAGGCTCTTGAGACCGTGGATGCATCTTACTTGTGCGGAATTACTTGGTGATCGAGGCGAAATAAGATAGCTGTGTCAGCCGGCGGTTTGTTCTGGGATCGCAAAGGATTCCGTTAGATGAACGGGAGGCTCCGCACTGGGAGTCGCGTACGGATTCTGCTTCTTTGTCGCTACACTGGTATTCGCGGATTTTTCTCGTTCGGGAATCTGGTTGCTTCGATGCCTAAAAAGCCAAACAACTTCGATGAATATATCTCGAGTGGTTGCGGGCGTTGTCGCTTGGGCGGCACCGAGCAATGCCGAGTGGTACCTTATCGAGATGTCTTGCATTGCTTGAGAGAGATTCTGCTTGAAAGTGGGTTGGCCGAGCAGATTAAATGGAGTGTCCCTTGCTATACCGATGCGGAGCGGAACATCGTCACCCTTGCTGCTTTAAAACGTGGGGCGATTCTCTCTTTTTTTCGAGGAAATGAATTGAATGACACTGCTGGTGTTCTTCAGTGGCCGGGAGAAAATTCAAGAACCTCCCGTTACTTTCTTTTTCAGGACCTTGATTCGGTCGGGCAACATCGAGATTTGTTGCTTAGGTACCTCGCCCAGGCGATTGAGCTTGAGCGTTCTGGTCGCTCGGTAAAAAAGACAAGCTCTGAAGAGTTGAGTTATCCAGTCGAATTAACGAAAGCTTGGGTTGATGATGCGGCATATGAATCTGCGTTCCAGACGCTAACACCGGGGCGAAGACGAGGATACCTGCTGTACTTCTCGAGTGCTAAGCAGCCAAAAACCATTGTAAGCCGAATCGAGAAATGCCGATCGAAAATCATGGCAGGTAAAGGTTTGAACGAGCGTTAAGGGGGTGGAGTAACGTTCGAACCTCCCTTGGATCAAGTCCTTCTGCGCATCACATCCTTCTGCGCGGCACCCGTCGTGAGCTTTGGTGGGAACGCGTGATGCTCGCGAACCACTACCTAAGGATTTGCTTGATGTTAGCAGACTCAAGTCTCCCGTCCTTAGTCAGTGGGTTGACCGTAATTCGGCCTTTTTTTATTGGCACGTTGTACACCGTGTCTGAGTGGACTCGATGGTTGACCCATACCTGACAGCGTTTGCCAGCTGCTCGGATGCGAATAAAGGTTTTGGGTTGATTGTAAGTATTTGCGTTGATTTCAGTAATGAAATGATCGGCGATCCTGAACTCAATCGCACCTTGGATCATCGCAGTTAACTCAAAGCCTCTTGTCTCTTGATCCGCTAGTGGCTCCCATCCCTGTCCATCTCGAAGACGAACTAACTCTTTCTTTAACGCCTCTTTCTGATCCTGATGTTCGGGCTTTGTCGCTAAGTTTGTGAATTCATTTGGATCCGACGGGTAGTGGTACATTTCTTCTTGTCCATCGGATGTCAGGCTGTAACGCCAATCCTTTGACCGAACCGAAAAATGCGGATAGAGGGTTCCGATGTGAACCTTGTGTTGGCTGTGGTCTTTTCCTGGAAGTGCGGTGATTGCAACCGTTGGTCCGTTCCACTGTGAATTTGGGTCCAGCAGCAGAGGTTTGATGCTGTGTCCGTCCAGTTGGTAACCGGTACGATCACGATGGGGATTCGTTGGTAAACGGCAAAGATCGTTGATGGTTGGATACACATCAATCAGTGAGATGGGTTGATTGCAGGTCACACCCTGTGGCATTCCAGGTAATCCAGCAACGATGAAAGGGATTCTAGTTCCGCTATCCCACAGCGTTTGCTTGTAGAGTGATTCTTTTCCGCCAACGTGGAATCCATGGTCGCTGGTCAAGATTACAACCGTGTCGTTTGCGTGTCCGCTTGCTTCGAGTGCATCAAGCACGGCTCCCACTTGGTCATCGATGAATGAAACGCAAGCCATGTAAGCCTGTAGCCACTGTTTGAATAAATCAGGTTGATCAGCATGCTTGAACAGCATCTGGTATCTGCGAAATGCGTAGAGACTTCGGTTAGCTAGGCTCGGTGCACAGTCATCTAAGTCTCCCGCCAACAGTCCCTTAGGGATTTCAATTTGATCGATGGGGAATCGGTCAAAGTATTCCTGTGGGGCGTACAGTGGCGTGTGGGTTCTGCTGAAACCGGTAAACAGAAAAAATGGCTTGTCGTGATTTTTTGCAAGAATGGATTTTGCCCACTGAACATTTTGTTCGTCCGGCATTGGGTCCCGGTCTGTGTCATTCACGTAACGAAACGGCTCGCCTGATAGCATCCAGCCACGATGTCCAGCCATGCCGGTATTGGCATCCGCCGCATAGTCGGGGATGCGGCTTAGTGGGCCAAAGGTGTGTTCCCACTTGTAATCCATGTCCGGATCTGCGTCGTCATCGTAGAAAAACAATTGCTGTGGATGTGGCAGGAATCCTCGCCGAGTTGTCTTGTTGCCATCCCAAGGCCAAGGTCCGATATTCCCACCGGGACCTCTGTCTTTGTAAAACTCCATGGGATCTTGATTGCCATGATAAATTTTCCCGACACCGTAAACGTCGTATCCGTTGGTAGCGAGGTGTTCGGTCATGGTGACGGATTCATTTAACACCGCGTTCTGTCTCCAATCTTCGAACCAGTAGAGACTCGACGTTTGCGGATAAAGTCCCGTTAACATGCTGGAACGCGAAGGAGCGCAAATTGGATCATTGCAGTGGGCGTTGGTGAAACTGACGCCTCTCGACGCAAGGCGATCGAAGTTAGGGGTCGGCACGAGTGGTTTGCCGGCAGGATGCAGCGGCATGTCATTGAGATCATCGACGATGATGAACAAGACATTCGGTCTCGTTGTCGGCTCTTGTCCAAATGCAACCATCGTGGCAGAGCATACACAGCAAGCGATCGTAAAAATCAGCGTGAATTGTCGATGTTTCACAGACAAGATCCATCTTCAGTTTGGGACTTGTATCGGCTGTGCGAATAAAATGCTAAGCCGGTTTAGATACGCGGCGACGTTGATCCAGATCGCCTATTCATTCTGCTATTTAGCGAATGGACTTTGCTTTGAGGTCAGTTGAACGGAATTGGAAACAGACGGGAGATCCCAATTCGTAGGTCGTTCCTGTAGGAGTCAGTGTTCCGGTTCGCTGATTGATTTTGAACTGCACGATCGAATCCGAGTTTTGATTTCCGATAAGCATCCAATGTCCAGTAGCGTCAATTCCGAAACTGCGCGCCGTTTGTCCGCCGGTCGCCGTGTGTCCTGCGAGGCTAAGGGTTCCATTTGCTGGATCGACCGAGTAGCAAACGAGGTTGTCTGGACCACGGTTCGATCCATAAAGGAATTTTCCATTCGGATGCATGATCAGTTCTGCCGTTGAACCTATCGTTCCTTCGTAGTCATTCGGAAGGGTGGAGATGGTTTGGATTTCATTCAATTGACCGTTCGCTGTGTCAAATGAAAAAACTGTGACGCTCATTGCTTTTTCGTTGATAGCGTAGCAGTACCGACCATCATTACTGAACGTGAGATGCCTCGGATGCGATTCTTTTGCGGTCTCGACAAATGCTGGATCATTGATCATAAGCGATGCATCTTTCGCGTCATGCCGATAGACACAAATTCGATCGAGACCGGCGTCGCAAGCAACGGCAAACTGATTGTCGTGCGTGAAAGTCGCGTGATGAGCATGTGGTTTTTGGTTGTTCACCAGCGTTGGATATTGGTCGCTCCATGTCGACGATTCAATGGTCCCGTCAGGGTTCAGTTTGACACTTGCGAGATTGCCGCTTCCATAGTTGGAAATCAGCATGGTGGTTCCCGTGCTATCGATTGCTAGGTGGCAAGGTCCACTGCCATTAGGAGCTACCGAATTGATTGCTGCAAGCGAGCCATCTGCGTTGATGCGAAAAGCGGCGATCGAGCCACCGTCTGAATAGCTGGACGACTCACCGGCGGCGTAGAGTAGTTTTTGATTCGGATGAATCGTTACCCATGACGGGCTGACCATCTCGGCGGCCAGGCGGGGTTGTGTCAGCTTTCCCGTTTTGGAATCCAGTTCAGCCACATAGATGCCTTGGCTTTTGGGGCCCGTGTAAGTGCCGATGTATACGCGCTGAATACGACCTGCAGTTCGGTCGTCGGCGTAAGACGAGGTAGACACCAACGAGGTCGCTAAAGCCAGCAATGTCAAAAGAGGCAGGGAAATCTTGTTTGCGTTTCTAGCAGCTTTCGAACAAGGCATGGTTTGTCTCTTTTGAATTGAAAAGGAAGCCGCACCTACCCTTGGGTCAGGTGTCGATAGGGTTTTAGCAACGCCAATATAAATTCACCCCGCAGTGAAACGGGGTGAATTGTAACGTTTTCAGGCATCGGATTTGTCAACAAGACTAGCCGAGCAACTTGATTAATGGCTGTTGATCGTCACGCCTGGCCAATCATCCGTACGAAAAGGAGTGAGCGGTAAGTCGCTTCTGTCGTAGAGGTTTACCTTTGGGTTATTAGCCCATGCGTAGCGAACTGATTTGGGTTCAGCGACAGAATCGGCCGATACAGCAATCCTCCCGTCCTGCATCAAAGTTGCCCTTGCGTTCACAAATTTCTTGTCCTCTCCGGCAATGGTGAAACCATGCAGTTCGTTGGTGTCAAACGGACGCCAGCCACCATCGACGTGTGCGAAACTGAGGACGATTTGATTTCCTTGAAGTTCCATGGATTGATATTCGGGGCTTCGGTAGGAAATGCTCAAGCCATATTCGTTTGCAAGAGCCCAGCGAGCAAGCCGCATGCCGACATCGACCTTGTTTCGCGGGTGAATGTCTTTTCCTTCTCCGATGTCGATAATGACAGCCTGTCCGGTGTTAGGGAGTTTGGCCATGGTCATCGTTTGTGCTTCGCGCAGTTCTGCCCAAGCACTGTCCATTGGTTCGCTATTTTCAGCCATGAAGTCAGCGAGTTGAACCCAGTAGAACGGGAAGTCGCCTTGACCCCATTCTTTTCTCCAAGAGGAAATCATTAAAGGGAATAATTCACGGTACTGGTAAGCACGTCCAGCGTTACTTTCACCTTGGTACCAGATTGAACCGCGAATTCCATATCCAAGGTGAGACTTCAGAACTCCGTTGTAAATGTTTCCCGGGCGACTGTTTCCTCGCATCTGGTTTTGCAGTCCTCCGAGTTGCTTCTTCTCTTCCTCGTTGAGTTCACCTTTGCCGGTTAGTTCAGCAACTCGCTGCTCGTTTTCTTCCCAACGTGCGATGAGAGGTTTGAATTGAGGGTCCGCACTTAAGGTTTCGCGATTAATCCATGCTTCGCAAGCTGAGCCACCCCAAGCGTTGTTGATCATCCCGATGGGTACACCTAGTGTTTGATGGAGTTGCCGAGCAAAGAAGTATCCGACGGCGGAAAAGTTTCCGACATTTTGAGGGTTGCAGACCATCCATTTCCGGTCGTCGTGTGACCAGATTGGTTCTTGCACACCGACTTGTGGGAAATTGATCATTCGAATGTTGGGGTAGTTCGCACTCGCCTTTTCAAGGTCGACGTTATTCGAAGCGTTGATTGACCACTGCATGTTGGATTGACCGGAGCAGATCCAGACCTCACCAACCAGCACGTCGGTGATTCGGATTTCGTTTTGACCTTTGACGATCAATTCCAAGGGTTCACCAACTGACATCGGGTCGAGCATGACTTTCCAGTTGCCATCGCTATCAGCGGTCGCCGATTTTTTCTGGCTGCCGATATGCACGGCAACGGCTTCACCTGCAGATGCTTTTCCCCAAACTGCATTCTCTTGATCTCTTTGGAGAACCATCGAGTCGGTGAAAATGTTAGGCAATTTGACGTCTGCCATGGTGATTGAGCAGCAGAGTGCGAAGCCCAGCATGATGGCCGTTCGAGAAAACGATGCACGCATGAAAGTTCCTTGGGTGTGGGGGGTGAGTTCAACGATGACGCGCAATGACGCTGTCCATTCGCACCGACTTATCGACAGGTTCTATTGTCGATGGTCGATTGGTTGCCGAGGCAGGCTTTGTCTCGCTGACTTCGGCGGAGATACTATAGCGAACTATCCTTGGTCGGTGTGCAAACGGATGTTGCCTAGTTGTTTGATCTGCAATTCCTCGAATTTGAACAACACAGTGAGTTCAGGTGGGGCATTGCGGTAGCCCTTGTTGAATCATCCAAACAGCATGTCACAATGTGACGCACCGGATGAACGTCATTCGCAATCTTGGTAGCGGTCCTTCTGCCAGACTTGTTGCGCAGTCTACCAAGTGCCGTTACGCAGTCTACCAAGTGCTGTTCCGCATTCTACCAAGGGCTGGTGCTCAGTCGGATCCACTTTATTTGGTTTTTCTCATGGTTGTCTACCTAGAAATGAATGGCCGGTCATTCTTCTGCCTGCCATTACGTCGTTTGGTTGTTCTGCTTTTC
>JADHOA010000167.1 GCA_016779185.1 Rubripirellula sp. | reverse complement strand
GACCAAGCCCTAATATGAACGAGCCGACAGCTACGCCTAATCCAAGCGGAAGAACTACTTTCCGCGTCAAAACTGCGACAACAATTGCGACTAATGGCGGCAACAAACTTAGAAACCCAAATGCCATTTTTGAACTCCATGCTTTCAAACACTTTGCATTACAGAATAAATTCAACGCAACTGAACGGGATCACGGTGACACAATTCACCATGAAGGCTCGTGCAACGTTAAGCAACCCAAATCAACAGGCGTCTGTTTAAGCACCAGAAAATAATATTAGATCGAGTAGATCTATTGATGCTGATTTCGTCTTAACCAAATTGCTAAATCATTATCGCTGTCAGTGCAAAAAAAAACGCTGTTTTTGGTGAATCCAAAAACAGCGTTATCACTCAGTACCGGAGGTGGGACTCGAACCCACATGAGGTTGCCCTCACCGGATTTTGAATCCGGCGCGTCTGCCAATTCCGCCACTCCGGCTAGGTACCGGATGTGTAGTATATCTACGGTCTTTTTAATCTCAAAGAGGTCATCGGCGAAAGGCAGAGAGCATTTTTGTACTTATCTTGCCGCAACCTTAAAAATTTCTAATTCCGCTCCGTTTGCTGCGCAAACTACGCTCCATCAGCACAGCGAAACCCAATCTGTTACCCAACCCGTACTCTCATAACGCCTGGATCAAAAACGGGGGCATTCCAGGGAGATTTAGAATTAAAAGGGTTTTGTCTCAATCTCGTCGTCGCTGATAATCGCATCATCGGTAGCCATTGCAATTTTTATGGCCTCTTTAATCGAACGCGTCATCCACTGATCTTCACTCCCGTCGGCAACTCTTCCAGCCGCAATGTAGGCTGAATAGATCTGTGCCGCTGCAGCTACCACGACGGACTCACTATTTTGTAGTTTTAGATGTTTTGCCATTTAACTTGGATGTCCCGACCTCGAGAAAAAATACCCATCAATAGACTTAAGTATACAAGCAGTTGCTACCATGTCCCTTCAGGAAGCTACGTTCTAACACGATTCATTCATTTTTGCTAAGTCAAGCAACTTGTTACCTCTTCGAGCCGGAGTGTATCAATCTGCCTTGCAATCGCTGGTTTGGTTAGACTCTGAAATAAACGGCATTTTCTCTAACGAGCAATCAAACGATTAATAACAGACGCAATATCCTTAATCCCACGCAGAGATCATTGATAACCATGGATTTCCGGATTTAAACCAAATCGGTTTTCTCCTCTAGAGAGAAAAAGACAAAAGTCGATAAACGGCAACTGCTAAGATTGCGCCAATGCACGGCCCGATCACCGGGATCCAAGAATAGGCCCAATCGCTGTCTCTCTTGCCGGGGATCGGTAATAGCCAATGCATGATTCGTGGCGCGAGGTCACGTGCGGGATTAATTGCGTACCCCGTCGTTCCACCAAGCGACATCCCGATACCAAATACTAAAAGGCCGATGGGGATGGCTCCCACAGCACCAAGCCCCATAATCGGTGGCTCGGCAATCGAATCGTCTCCGAAGAAAATCGACGGCTTGGACATCAAAAAAACCGGAAGAATGAGAGCAAAGGTTCCGATCGCCTCACAAAAACATGCTTGTGGAAATTTACGAATGACGGGTGCATTTGCAAAACACCCTAACTTCGCATCTTGATCCTTCGTCAGAATAAAATGCTCGCGATAAAACGCGAATACCAAAGCTGCACCTACAGCCGCTCCTAGCATTTGAGCAATGACATATCCCACAGAGTCATATAATGCAATGTCATTGCTGAGAAGCATCGCGAGTGTTACCGCTGGATTTAGATGGGCACCACTGATGTCTTGTGAGCAGCTTGCTCCGAGAAATACTGCAATACCCCAACCAGTGCAGATCACTAACCACCCAGTCCCATTTCCATTTGTTTTGCTGAGCAATACGTTTGCAACGACACCATTCCCAAAAAGTATCAGGATCATGGTGCCGATGAATTCCGCCGCAAAAGGATGCATAAACACCTCAGAATATGTTCAAGGGTCAAAAACCTATGAGTTTGCCGATTTAATCGTTACTCAAATTACCATGTCATCTGGCCTTATCCCAACCGAGGGATTTCTGCAACGCCAGCGCCCACGTTTCTTTGCGTTCGCTAATGAGTATTTGATTTCCCTGAGGCTCAAAAATACGGTCCACTTCCTGTATTCCATAAAGCTCTTCCGGGCTCGACCAAATATTGGATGTAAGTCCTGCAAGAAAAGCTGCTCCAAAAGCTGTAGCTTCCGTCAGTTTTGAGCGAACGACAGACGTTGCCAGCAAATCTGCTTGTATCTGCATCAGCAGATCATTACTCGCGGCACCACCATCTACTCGAAGTTCACCTAGCGGTGTACCTGTTTCTTTTATCATCGCTTCAAGAACATCCATGACTTGAAACGCAATACCTTCAAGCGTCGCTCGAGCGATATGAGCTCGACTGGTACCTCTCGTGATTCCCACAATTGTACCCCTAGCATAAGGATCCCAGGTAGGAGCTCCTAACCCCGTGAACGCTGGAACAACGTAAACGCCACCGGTGTCATCAACGCTAGATGCTAAAGTTTCTATCTCCGCCGCAGTCTCGATTATGCCGAGTCCATCCCTTAGCCACTGCACCGCTGAGCCACCACAAAATACACTGCCCTCCAAAGCAAAACCGCCCATACCGTTCCCACCGCAAACTGCGGTTGTTAACAATCGTGACTGAGAATGAACCAGCTCATCACCGATGTTCATCAGAGCAAAACATCCGGTGCCATACGTGTTTTTCGCGAGGCCAGGCCGATTGCAATTTTGCCCTAACAGAGCTGCCTGTTGATCTCCAGCCACCCCACCAATCATAATCGATTCGCCAAACAGTTCTTTCGCGGTTTTACCAAACGCACTACTCGATGGACTAACACGGGGCATCATCGCTTCAGGAATTCGAAACCGCTCCAACAATTCCGAATCCCATTCTTGCTTTTCAAGATTCCACAACATCGTTCTGGACGCGTTTGTAACATCTGTGGCATGTATGGCTCCACCAGTTAAATTCCACATCAGCCAGCTATCCACAGTTCCAAAAAGCAACTCATCATTCTCGGAGCGTGATCGAGCGTTAGAGACGTGATCTAAAATCCACTCGATTTTGGTTGCGCAAAAATAAGGATCTAAAGTTAGTCCGGTCTTCCTTTTAACCTTATCTTCAAAATGATTCTGGTTAAGTTCAGAACAACGATCACTCGTTCTGCGATCTTGCCAAACTATCGCATTGTAAATCGGTTCACCAGTAAACCGATCCCAAACCACCGTGGTCTCCCTCTGATTGGCAATGCCAAGCGCAGCGATCTGGCTCAATTTAATTCCCGCTTTAGCAATCGCTTCTCGAGCCACCTGCAATTGACTGGACCATATTTCTTGTGGATCATGCTCTACCCATCCCGGTTTCGGAAAATACTGCTGAAACTCCTTCTGAGCAGAACCTAAAACGGTCCCAAATCGATCGAAAACAATCGCGCGAGAACTCGTTGTTCCCTGATCTAGCGATAACAAAATGCTCACGGGAATCGTTTACCTTTCGATCAAAATTCGTTTTAACTAGAAAGCGATGATCTCGACGACAGACCTACCTTCTTTTTGGCCGATTCGGCTATCTTCACGATGAGAGCCAAACGACTGATACTTCAAGTCTCTCCTTGAAGTACGGAAGGCAAGTCACAAGCCTTGCTCTGCAAGGGTGGTAGCCAAAACAATAGATTCTACTGTGAAATCTCTGCCAAATATGCTTTCGGAGATCAAGATTTTAATCAACCAGTAGATCGACAATCATGACAACATGACGTCCTGTCTAGAGCGGATAGTCGTGACTACCACGACTATCCACACAAAAACCGATACAGTTATTAGGTGGTAATCAATCGACGCGAATCAAGACACGCCCATCGCTGCTGCAAGCTGCTCATAGGTACGTTTGCTGTCAAGCTTGGAACCTTGATTATCGAGGGCGATCTGATAGAGCGACTGGCCGCATTTCGTGGGGTAGTTCCCCGTAATACATGCTTGACAGAGGTGATCCGATGGCTTGCCGATTGCACGGGAGATTGATTCGACAGGAAGATACTGAAGAGAATCCGCCCCAAGATCGTCAGCTAATCGCTGCTGAGACTCAGGGGTTAATACTCCATCTGTGGTGAAGTATTTGGGCGCGATCAGCTGATCGATTGTACTCATGTCGATCCCATAAAAACATGGAGCAATGATCGGTGGGCATGCGACACGCACATGTATCTCTTTGGCTCCTCCCACTTCTCGAATACGATCTAGAAGCACATTCATGGTGGTACTGCGCACAATAGAGTCTTCAACCAAGATAACTCGTTTATCTTTAAGAACCTCGCGCAGCGGAGTGTACTTAGTCGCCGCTTTCGCTTTTCTCGCTCTACCACCTTCAATAAAAGTTCGACCAGCGTATCGATTTCTTATCAAACCTTCGCAGCAAGGAATAGAGAGTTGGTACGCCATTGAGTCCGCCGCAGCCTTACTCGTATCCGGCACCGGTACGATAATCGTATCCTCAGGATCGATGTCGATCAAATTGAGTTCCTGCTCGGCCCTCGCAAGCTCTTCACCAAGCTTGGTTCGAGTCAGATAGACACTACGATCATCAAGAGTACTCGCAACATTCGCAAAGTACACCCACTCAAAAAAGCAGTGCTTCGGTGATTGCTCTTCAGCAAAACGTTCTATACGAACACCTTTGTCTTGATCAACGAGAATTGCGTGTCCGGGCGCAAGTGATTTGATCTGTTCACTATCAAAGCCAAGATTTAGCAACGCGACGCTTTCGCTCGCGGCAGCAAATAGTGGACCATCACTGACGTAACACATTGGCTTAATACCAAGCGGATCACGAGCAACAACCATCTCGCCTTCTGCGGTCAACACCGCGAGGCTATAAGCGCCGTCGAATCCAGCAGTTGTTTGACGAAGAACTTCGATCCAATCAATCTTTCCACGAGAATCACTCAACATCCGCCCGAATTCATGAAGAATAATTTCCGTGTCAGTGTCTAGCGCCAAATGATGATCGCCATCTGCTAAGAGACGTTCTTTAAGAATGCTGTAGTTTGATAGTTGCCCATTAAAACAAAAGCTAAACCACTTTCTTTTGTGTATATGACGCCGCTCAAACGGCTGAGCGTAATTCCGATCATCTTGCCCACAGGTTGCATATCGAACGTGGCCAATTGCGGCACGCCCGGCTAACGACCGCATCAATGATTCTGCCTTCGCCCGATGATTCAAACGAAAGACTTCTGTAACAGTTCCGACATCTTTTCGGTTGGTAAGAAGCGTTGGACGATCTGGATCATAGGTCGTCATACCCGCAGCAAGTTGGCCGCGATTCTGAATATCGAGCAGCATGCGTGGCAGAAGCCGTGAAATCTGTCTTGGTCCATCGCCCGTGCAGATCGGACTCCTGCCCCTTCCCGATAAATGGTAAATGGCTGCGACACCACACTCATGATGTAGTTCGCTCATAATGCTATTTCCTTCTGGAAAACGACGTCCAAGTATGAAATTCTTCTTTCATTTAACTTTATGACCCTCGCATGAGTAAGCTAAACAAAATTAGATATGATTCAACGGATATGTTTGTACAGCGGGCTTCCCTGCGCGTCGATTCCCCATGACAATTTTGGAGTCGCACGTAAACTTCGTTGCTTAACTGATCTGACCGAGCTCAGCCGAAAAATAATCGTCTAAATCGATGTTTTCATCACCGCCAAAGAGATAATGACGCCACCAAGCGAAATTCGCCGACAAGTGATCCACCAGTCAAAATGCGTTGTCGTAAAGGTGGGTACAAGAGTAATCACAACAAACTCTGGTATTCTTGATCGTGATCGGATCGATTGCCTTTCGTACCAGCTCTGCAAAATTGCCGACACAGGCCGGCAAACGCTTCTTGTAAGCAGTGGAGCGGTGGGAGCGGGTGTCGCGAAGCTTCGGCTACCCGAGAGGCCCTCAGGCCTAGCACAGTTGCAAGCCGTCGCAGCAATCGGTCAAACGGACTTAATACAAGCCTACGAGGTTTCTCTAGGTAGACTCGGCAGGCATGCAGCTCAAGTCTTATTAACTGCCGCTGACCTACGCCGGAGGGGGGGGTACCTGAACGTTCGTAATTCCCTGAACCAAATTCATAGCTTTGGTGCGATAGCGATCATCAATGAAAATGACTCGGTAGCCGTCTCCGAACTTATGACAACCTTTGGTGACAATGATCGCCTGGCTTCACAAGTCGCTGGGCTATTACCCGAAGCACTCTTGGTCATCCTTTCAGATGTTGACGGTCTCTATGACGGTCCTCCGTTAGCAGAAGGTAGCAAGCGTTTGGACATTGTTCCCCAAATCAATGACAACATTCTTTCGATGGCTCAAACTCACAACAGCAAAATGAGCCGCGGTGGCATGGAAAGCAAACTGCAAGCGGCAAAGATTGCTACCTCATATGGACACCCAACGATTATTGCTCCAGGGCGTGACAATCAAGTCCTAGAAAAAATCTTAGCTGGCGAATCGGTTGGAACGCTATTTCTTCCCCCGGAACGCTCCCTCAAAGGCCGAAAACGCTGGATTGGAAGTGCGGCTGGCACCGACGGTTCCATCGTGATCGATGGAGGGGCGGAATCCGCAATCTGTCAGAAGGGTGGAAGTCTACTAGCGATTGGAATTCTAGAGCTTAAAGGATCATTCACTCGAGGGAGCGTGGTATCCATCCACGATCAGAACGGAACAGAATTAGCCCGCGGTTTGACTAATTATCCTTCGAGTGAAATCAAGAAGATAATGGGAATACCAAGTGAACAAATATCTGAAAAGCTTGGACATCGCCCCTATGAATGCGTCGTGCATCGGGACAACCTTGTTCTTCTGAACGATTAAAACACCTGATCAACTACGGTTTTCTGCATTCCACGGCTTTCCGCCTACGCGGGTATAACTCTCTGCATAGATCGCACCTCGTGCCATCACATCCTCTGGCCGTGCAATACTCACGACCGTAGAAAATAATTTGCAAATGCAAATCATTCCAATGCTCTCGGGGAAAAAGTTTTTTTAAATCGGCTTCTGTCTGAACGACACTCTTACCGTTAGTGAGCCCCCACCGCTGTGCCAGTCGATGAATGTGGGTGTCAACCGGAAATGCGGGAACACCGAACGCCTGTGCCATCACCACACTTGCTGTCTTATGCCCGACCCCTGGTAATGACTCTAATTCCTCAAATGAATTCGGAATCAAACAATCAAATTTCTCAACCACAATGGATGATAAAGATGCTAGGTTTTTCGCCTTTTGCCTCGCTAACCCTAGAGACTTGATAAAAAGGTAGATCTGATCTTCACCTAAGTGGCTCATTTTCTCGGGTGTGCCCGCTGCATCAAACAAACGGGGCGTTACTTCATTTACTTTCTTGTCCGTACATTGAGCACTTAATAGGACGGCGACCAAGAGGGTAAATGTATCCCGATGATCAAGCGGTACAGGTGGATGCGGATATAATTCGCCTAGCCGATTGCGTATTAGTTCTGCCCGTTCGATTTTTTTCACAACCTGTTTCCTTGATATGAAAAACTGTTGGCAAAGCCTCTACCCCGCAAAATCTCGCATCGCAGGCATCATCGCGACACCACAATTCTATTTATTCAGCCAACTGGTACTTTTCTTCACTATAACGGGCTCGACTAATCTTGACTGTGAAGCGATTGAACTCGCATTAATGCCTGAGAAGTGTCATGACGTTTTGATTCAAGAAGATGATTCAACCATCACTTGTGAAACGAAAGGCAGCGACCCCTACCTAGTTTGGAAATTAGATTCACCAATCTCCGGCGAAAGTGTTTTAACTTTTGATTACTTCTGCACAACGGGTATTGAATCTTTTCATGGCTATTACGGACCTCCAATTCATGCTGCTTCACGTTTTGATTTACCAAACGTCACGATCAGTGAAGGCTGGTCCGAATTCACCTATGACTTAAGCCTTGACGAAAACATAAGACTCACATCCTCGACCCGTTACCTACGACTTGACCCGGGAATTAAACCAAATACTAGATTTCAAATCCGAAACTTAAGAATCAGGCAACCGAATCAAAAAGAATTACAAAACGCAAAAGATCATCAAAATCGAATTGCGAGCAAACGCGAGCACTCAAGAGCGTTGAAGAATTATCTTACAAATGCTTTTTCATCGGAAATCACCTCGGTAAAAATTTTTGACACTCAGATTGAAATCGCTATTTCTGAGTTTCACGTCACTGACGAACCGGTATTCAAGCTTGAAGAGTTTCCTCTATGGATAGACCCAGTCAGCGAAGGGCTTGATACGCAATATTCTTTCTGCAACACAACCAACACCTTATGTGTTCCGAGGTATACAAATGGTCGTGATCGGTGTCTGAGCGGTTGGCGTTTGAGAGCGCTAGGTACTGACGCAAAGTATTTAAGTAGCAGACGTTTCGCTGATACTGAAATGGAATTGCCAACGGAACATCGCTTTTCCTCACCCCCTTTAAAATCTCAGAAAGGACTAAGCGGTATCAGTCTCAGAGGTCCCCTGCAAGATCTCATAGATTTGGACGTGAGTGC
>JADHOA010000166.1 GCA_016779185.1 Rubripirellula sp. | reverse complement strand
TGTCAAGCCTTCCATCACCATCGACATCGCCGACACCTAAACCATGACCAAAGGGCACCGCCGTGACATTACCCTCTGAAACGGCTACCCATGTCCAGGGAGCCATCGGATTATCACCGCTAGCCTGATAGTAACCAAAAGCACCAGCGCGACTACAAACAAGTTCAGGTAGGCCACCGGCGATCAAATCAATCATCACGGGGGATTCATTGGCGACTTGATCGGCCAGAACGAATGATTCCCAGCGTGTTGTTTCTACTGGCTCAACAGGATTCAAATAAGCGACGGCATTTTGTCCGGGAAAACCAACTCGAATGATGTCTTGGCGACCATCACTATTGACATCCGTGCAAAAACTAAAGAAGTGATCACTGTAACCCTTTGGATCAAATGGCTTACCCTCGCGATACTCATATCGCTCGTTAAAGTTGGGACCTCGCCACCAACTAAAACCACTTACCAAATCGACATTCCCATCAAGGTCCACATCGGCAACGCAGGCACCTTCGCTAACAAATTCAGCAGTCAATGTCTTTTTGGCCCAGTGCAAATGTTCAGCGAACCCAAACTGGCATCCGAGACATAAAATCAAGCCGAAGAAAAATCTTTGAATCAAAACCTGCTCCTTACCTATCAACTAGACCGAAGATCGGACTCATTTTTTGCTTCAAGAGTGTAGCGTTCTTCGCTACACCTCGCGCATTAAACACCAAGATTTCCGATTTCCACCTTGGGTAGGTAGCGAAATACTTCGGCGGCCGGCAAAACATTGATACCCAACGTTCTTGCCTCAAGAATACCGAGACTCAATTAATCCGTTAAACTGTTGATAGATGAGCCGATCTACCTGTGCAACCTTTGACAAAAGTGTCTTTGATTGAGATGTGATCATGACAAAGACCACGAACTTTGCCCCGAAGACTGAGTCCTATTTGAAGCCATGACGATGACCAAACGTTACGGGCGGTTGGATCTGAGCGGCAATAAATCGCCAACCTTCGCCTTAGTTTAAGATGGTCGGCTCGTTCGGGCAAAGCAGCGAAATATCCACACCATCCTGAATGAAAGACTTTTCAACCACACATCCCTTGCGACCGCTTCCGAGAAAACATGAACCACCTCCGATTGATTGCAACAATCATACTTCTTTACATACCTGGTTTCGCTTGGGCCGAAGACAACCCGCTTGCATCAATCGCTGCTGAGCCACCCGCTAATCCACCCTCTTTCGCAGGACAACTCAAGCCAGCGCAACTTCGATCGCTCGGCTTCACGCCGCTCTTCAGTGACGGCTCTTTGGAACAGTGGGACACCCAACCCTGGCATGTGGGTCACTGGACCACCAACGATTCGGTTTTATCCTACGATGGCAAAGCAGAACACGGAAAAAGCAAGCGGGCAGACCTTTGGACAAAAAACTCCTACGGCGACTGCATCGTTTATGTGGAGTGGCGACTGCCGAGCAAGCCGACTTTGAAGCCACATCCCATCGTTCTCTATAACGGTGACTTTCTCATGCAGGAAGATAACCCCAAAGCTCGATACACTCGAGAACGTATGGATGCTGGAGATAGTGGGCTGTATTTCCGAGGGAGCTTGAAATGCCAAGCAAACATATGGAGTCAGGTGCTGGGATCGGGCGAAATCAACGGATACCGAACCGACCGTGCCATGCCACCGGGAGTACGTCGATCATGCATCCCAATCAAAAATGCAGACCATCCTTTTGGGCAATGGAATGCTTTCCTTGTCACACTTGTGGGTAACACGATGAGTGTACAGCTGAACGGCGAGGTGGTGATCCCATCAGCCACGCTGCCCGATCTACCTGCTAACGGTCCCATCGCGTTGCAACATCACGGTGATCCTGTCGAGTTTGGTCAAATCTGGATCAAGGAGATTGGCAAGCCCTAACCAAGCTGATGATCGATCAGCTATTGGTGTATAGTGAAAGATAAAGAGAAAGACGTAACAACCAAAAACCTAACCAGCGTGAAACAAACAGACAGGACCGACCATCCTACCCTGTTTTACTGGAGACAAAGCGCCGCAGCACCCATCAATTCGACCCCATGAATCAACCTGATGAACACACGATTTTGACGAGTCGCCTACTACCGAGACTATCAATCCGTTTCCTGCTGACGACAACTTTCTTCTTTGCGATTCTGGCGTCCACGGCACGGGTTGCAAATTCCGGCGGCATCGCGGCACAAGCACTCCTATTTGCTGTGTTGGCTTTAGCATCTTTCTTTGGACTGTCGTGTTTACTCTTTCTGCTCGCTCGAATTCTTGATCTGGGAAATTCATCCGTTCAAGAAACGGCGAATCCCTATGATTCGGAATCACTTCCACCACAGATCCTCCCGCCACGGGATCATCAATCGTGATTCCTCGTCCGTCGCAATTCGATTCGCTGAGCCGCATTCCTTTGGTTGGAACAAGCAGACGATCAATTTTTCAGTACGTGGCGACCATCTCAGCCAAGACCGCTCTGATTTTGGTCTTTTGGCTGCACGGTTTTCATACAAGCCAAGGCCAGCAGTCTGACACACTGCAGACCGTTAAACTCCCGACAGATGCGAATTTAACGCAAGGGTATTCGCTGTTGATCAGCTACCCCAACATGGTCAGCACCGGCTACATGCCGCTAAAGATTGAGCTCAACGCAAACACTGCATTCGCTCGGGATCGAAACTTTCGCTTGGTCGTCGAGACGATCGATTCATCAATTGTGCCTAAGAGGAATGGATTGCGTTACGAGATCGCTTTTCAAGTTGAACAAGGGCAGAACAAGTATCAAATCTCGGACATGCTACCCAAGTGGTTCGCTGGTCAAGCGTTCACCTTCACGCTCGATGAAGACGACCAACCCGTCTCGGGATACACCGCGACAAAGGAAGTGCGATTCAATCCTCAGACGCTTCTTTTTTCGGGCAGCGCAGCATCAAAAAAAGGTCTGTTCGAAAGCGAAATCGATTGCAACTGCCTCTATATCTTTAGCTCAAAGAATCAATCGTCTAAGGCTCAAACCATCTTGCCCGAACTTTTCTCCGTGCTCAACGGTGACACGCTATCGAGGCAGCAGTTCCTTAACAGCTATCTGAAACAACATCAAATCACGCCCCAAAAAAGTTTTCAACAAACAACGCAAACAACAGCAGCACGCTGGCAAAGTCCTGATCAATTCTGGGAGGAGGCAGCGGCGACAGAGAAATTGCATCGCCTTGACGTTAGCAACCTCTCGAACGACTGGAGATCCTATCAGGGTTATGACGTGATCATTCTCGATTCTGAAACGGCACCCGTTTTACGAATTCATAACAAGAAAAAATACGCAGCGATTAAACATTGGCAAATGCTTGGCGGAACAATAATCGTATTGGGTAAACCGAGAAATTGGAGAGACACCGACCCCGGCTCACCATCACCTGCCGCGAAAGCCGTTTTCGAATTAAAGAGGCAGGAATTAGAGCATCTACGAGAACTTCATGAAGGATTTCTTCGTAACACGACGCTCAAGTATGACTTCGACACAGTTCGCGCCATCGAAAGAGATGGAAAGATATTTCTTGAGCATCTGACCTATTTCGATGGCCAACGACTTTATACGCCCATTGAAGACAATCTTACCCAGACCGTGCTCAAAGAGTTTAAATCGATCAATGACATTTATCACCGCGTAAGAACATCAAACGTATGGTATCGGGACGCATCGTTCAAATTTGAATTGGGAGGTATCACCTACGAATTTGCTGAACCGTTTGTCGCAGATTGGGGTATCACGTTAGACCGTGCAACATTTGGCACAACCATTTTTCTTCACCCCGATGAAAACACCTTAGTTCCTCCGCAGAGCCTTTGGAGATTCGCCATTGAGCAGGTTGGCGACCGTGTTTCCCCAACGCTACGACGCGGAGTGAACTCAATCAATAATGGCAATCGTTTTGATGATTGGAAGATACCTGGGATTTCAGAACCGCCGGTCTATACCTTTGTTGGCTTTCTGTCGTGTTTCTTTGTTTTGGTAGGCCCCATCGCGTACTGGCAAACAAAACGTATCGAACGAACCTATCTCATGTTCGCCATCGCTCCGGCGCTCGCGTTGCTGACGACGCTTGCAATGTTTGGCTACGGGATCATTGCAGATGGCTTTGATTCGGCGGCAAGGGTTCGGCAACTGACATGGGTAGACGGACCAACAAAGACGGGTGTGGAACGTGTGCGTGGCACCTATTTCACGGGACGCAAGATTGATGGATCTTTAACATTCCCTGATCAGGCCGAGGTCTTTCCGCTGCTCAACCGGCCAGGTGAAAGATGGACGTCGATCGCCACGCAAGCACCAGCAAAAATGGGGGCATCGCTGGTCAATCTTGATGGGCAAGCTTTTGAATCGTCGACGCTCCCCGTTCGGGAGCAGCGACAATTTGTTTCGCACCATCCTCGCCCCGAAATCGGCTGCCTTTCGATCAGAATTAGAAACCTTCTTAACCAACCAACCTCGCCGTCCACCGTCGATGATGAAGTTGCCAAACTGGCGAGCAAACGAACCATCTCAGTAACCAATGAATTTGATTTCGCGTTACAAGACCTCATTCTAAGAAACGAGAGTCTCACTCTTCATTGGTTTGTTGCATCTCTCTCGCCCGGTGAGACCGCTTACGCGAAACCGATTAGCAACAAGGATGCTTCGCGTTTACTTGGCCAAATGTACACACAACACCGCCCTGTCGGGTCTAGTGGCGAGTCGAGTAACCGTCGACGAAACGCCGATAACGCATCTAATTTTTCGGACTTCGCCCTCAAGATACGACAAGAGCTTAGGTCATCGAGCGGGGATCTGAATGGGATCATGGAATCATGGCTGCAGCAAAAACTGTTAACCGAGGGAGAACTACCCGCTGGGCACTTTGTCGCAACGGCCGCGGTCAGTCAAGATGCGATCGCGATTGAGAACTGCGAAGTAGAATCCAGCATTCGATACGTCATGGGACGATTCAACTTGCAACAAGCAAGCGGAGAAAAACCATGAGCGATGAACCTTCCATCGCAAGACGCGATCAGAATAACGATAACAACGGACCGGTTAAACATCCACCTAGCCCTGAACATTCAACTGGCCCTGAACATTCAACTGGCCCTGAACATTCACACAATTTTGACGATCAACAAGCCGACCAAGGAAATTCTATCGGCCAATCGCCGCCTGTTCCTAACCGTGGAGCGTTATCCTCACAAGGCGTGCATCAATCGCCTCCCAGTGCCATCGAACTGAAAAGACTGCACCGTTTTTTTGGTGACACCAAAGCCGTTCATGACGTTTCTTTCTCCGTGTCACGCGGCCAAATCTATGGATACATTGGCCCCAATGGGGCCGGTAAAACAACCTCCATGAAAATCCTTGCCACGCTGGATCTTCCCAGCTACGGAGATGCGTTTGTCGATGGATTCTCGGTGGTGAACGACCCAGAATTTGTCAGACAGCGTCTCGGCTATATGCCTGATGCATTTGGCACCTACCGGGATGTCAGCTGCATTGAATACCTCGACTT
Organism: Rubripirellula sp.; assembly: GCA_016779185.1. Taxonomy (GTDB): domain Bacteria; phylum Planctomycetota; class Planctomycetia; order Pirellulales; family Pirellulaceae; genus Rubripirellula. The sequence continues at coordinate 3,127 of JADHOA010000166.1, read as the reverse complement.
CTTTGCCCGCGCGCATGGATTGATCGGCCGAGAGCGTGAAAGACGTTTGCAACGAGTCATGGACTTCACCGGCACACAGGGAATGAAGGACAAACCGATCCGAGGACTCAGCAAGGGAATGAAGCAGAGACTTTGCCTCGGTCGATCCATGATTCACGATCCTGCCGTGATGATCCTTGATGAGCCGGCTGCCGGATTAGATCCGAGAGCGAGGATTCAATTGCGGCAGATGATTCGCGAACTTGCGGACCAAGGCAAAACAATCCTGATCAGCAGTCACATCCTTACCGAACTTGCTGAAATCTGCGATAGCGTTGGGATCATCGAGCAAGGAAAACTACTCGCAACCGGCTCCGTGAGTGAGATCCAATCCCAGAGACAAGAATGTCGCAAATTGGTCGTTCGTGTCCTTTCCGATCCGGAGGAAGCCGCGAATAAAATTAAACGAAACCTCGAAATTAAAGAGGTTTTAGTCGATGGACAACTGCTGAAGTTTGAATTCCAAGGAGACATTCAGCAACAAGCTGTTCTCGTTCGCTCGCTGATTGAGCAGGGAGTCGAGTTGGCCGAGGTCAGATCACATCAAAAATCACTCGAGGATGTGTTCCTATCGGTCACGGAAGGATTGGTTCAATGAACAACGAAGTGATCGACTCACGCACAACGCAACTGACCAAGCTCCAACGTTTGGACTTGTGGGCAAATCAGTTCAGCGATCGACTTAATCCCATCTTGATCAAAGAGACGCGTCAGTCTCTCAAAAGTCGCCAGTTTATCTTTACCTTCTTCTCACTTCTCACCGCCGCTCTTGGTTGGACGATTGTTGGCAGCCTGTCAAGAATGCCCCAAATCTACACCACCCCCTCAGCACCGACTCTGCTGCTCGGCTATTACGCAGTCTTGGCAGTTCCGATGTTGTTGGTGGTACCGCTTGCGGCCTACCGCTCACTTGAAGTCGAAATCGATGATGGAACGTTAGAACTGCTATCGATCTCGTCGCTATCACCATGGCAGGTGGTACTAGGCAAACTAGCAAGTTCCCTTCTTCAGATTTTCCTTTATTTCATCGTTCTGCTTCCCTGCATGGCCTATGCGTACACGCTAAGGGGAGTCAACCTTACTTCCATTCTCTTGATTACCACGACGCTACTTGCCTCGGGAATCTTCCTGACCATCGTTTCGGTGTTCTTTGCGTCACTCACCCACACTCGAAGCGGAAGAACGCTCACGCTGCTCGGCACCGTGATCATCCTACTCGCGTCTGTGGCAGGAATTTCACTGGCGATGTCATCCCTGATTCTTGACGGTAATCTGCTGTCGCCCAACGAGCTTTTCTTCAGCATCGCTTCGTGTCTTTTCATCGGTCCGTGCGCAGGCCATCTCATGCTGACCGCAACGACGATACGACTTACACCTGAAAGTGAGAATCGGTCCACCCCGCTTCGCCGATCGGTGCTTGCACTAAGCACCTCGATCATCTTTGCTTCCGCTTTGGCAACATTACTGCTGAGTGCGAGAGTCACGAGAACGACAATCCTCTGTCAACCTGATTTCCTCTATGGCTTGATGCTTGCGGGTGGCACCCTCTGGACAATTGCAGGCTCAATGTTTGTATCAGAATCGCCCAACCTGACACCCAGAGTAAAACGTGATCTGCCGTCTAGCATTTTCCACCGTTCATTTTCAACTTGGCTAACCCCCGGACCTGCCACTGGATTTTTCTTTGTCTGCATCAACGCCTTCCTGATGGTTGCTTGGTTTGGCTTCGGCCTCAACTGGTTAGCCGCAACAAACCTATCGGTGGATGAATTTGCGATCGTTAGCAAGCGTCTTGCTTGGGCTTTTGAACTAAGCAGTACTTTTGCAGCCTACCTCGTCATCACATTGATTTTTGTTGGTTACCTTGTCAGGTTCATTCGTAAAAAGCAGAACCCGAGAATTGAAATTGGCATCGCGTCATTGATCGCGACAACAATCATGATGGCATTAATCCCTTACTCCATCGGCCTTCATCTGAACGAATTTCGAACGTACGCCTATTCCAATTGGCAAATGAGTAATTGGATCTGGACACTGTCGTGGATCTACCAAGGAAATGATCCAGGATCGGTACCGTTTCTCGTCAAGCTGATCGCCATCCTGATTCTCGTGATTTCACTCATTCGCAATCGCAAAGTCACTCGCCCCACTCGAACCGCAACGCCGCAGCGGGTCTTGGATGAGAAGCAAAAAAACCGTCCGAATCACGCAGGTGAATTGGATTAGCCAGTGAGTGAAGGTAATCTTGCAATCGAAAATTCGAAGAAATAACAAACGTCGCAGGCGTCTACGAACAGATTGACTTCTTTCGTAAACTAGAATCGTAAAGCACCAGTCGATCCTGGCGAATTGATCTCCCAAGCAAGCAGAAGCAATGTCATTTGACCCTAGTCAACCATCTCCTGAATCTCCGAACCCAAACGACGGCACGCCACCAGTTCGTGCCCGTGTCCCCGATCACGTTGCGGACGGCTGCTTTAGCTCCGGCGCAATCGTCATGACGGGGCCAAGTGAATTCATCGTCGACTTTCTGCAGACCATCGGTCGACCTCATCGAGTCGCTAAACGCGTGATCGTTCCTCATGCGGTGATGCCGCAGTTCGTTGATGCGTTACAGACTAACCTACAACTTTACAAGAATCGGTTCGGCGATCCCCCGCAACCGCCCGCTCCCAATCCGCCGCCGGAGAGACGTCCGACCCCCCAAGAAATCTATGACGATCTGAAACTCCCTGACGATGTCCTCAGTGGTGTCTACGCTAACGGAGTGATGATCGGACACGGAGCAAGTGAGTTTGGGTTAGATTTTATGACTAGCTTTTTCCCGCAGTCCGCAGTCAGTGCACGGATTTTTCTCTCAGCGGGGCAGATTCCGCGGTTACTCGAATCACTTCGAGGCGCAGTTCATCAACTGCAACAACGTCAACAAGCCATTCAAGGCAGCGGGCCCATCCAAGTTTCCGCGGGTGGTCCGCAACTGCAGGTTCAGCCGACACCACCGGCCACTTCGCAGCCCAATCTAAGTGCGGAGGATTCTGGAAAGTCATCGCAGCAAGAAAATCACGGCGCGAGCGATGCTGCAGCAAGT
>JADHOA010000165.1 GCA_016779185.1 Rubripirellula sp. | reverse complement strand
GGTTACAGACGCGCGCCGCAATCGACGCGAAGAACTATCAGGGGGCGGTTGAGAGCCTGATGGAATTATCTGCATTGGTCGCGTCGGACTCGCTTTTAGATTCTTCGGACTTGGCATTGGATGATGATCCAACCCTTCAATGTTCGCTAGATAGTTGGATTGCTGCGCGTGCGGCCGAGGTTTATGCGGCTGCGGGTCCGAGTGAATTGGAGGCGATAGATGCGTTGATCGAATCCAAGTGTCAGTTGATCCGGTCAGGATCCGATCATTTGCTGCGGTCGACACTCATGCACTTTGGATCATTTCGCGGAGTGGGTTCGCTGCGCCGCGAACTTGCCGATCGGATGTTGGATCGAGAAGATGCCGTTGGGCTTGAGAGACTTGCTTGGGGAAGCGATTTGCCAGGTGATCAGGCGTTAGCTCAGCTAACACTGAGTCGGCTTCAGATCCTAGCGACTGCCTACGCGTTGGGGCGAATGCCTCGTGACGAGCAGCGTGTGCTTCAAGAGATGGAACGCCGCTTGAAAAGCGAAGCAAATGAACCGTTGGATTCGTGGGGTGACTCGTTGGCCGGGATTGACGATCGGCTTGATGAGTTGTCTACCGCACTTCAGGAGATCACGTGGCCTGATGAAGTTTCTCTGACATGGGATGCTAGGACCACAAGAATCATTCGTTCTCTTTCACAAACTCAGCGTTTCTCTGATATGCAGCGACTTGCCGGAGAGCAGATGATTGGTTGGCGGCTTTATGGCGAGGGCAGTAGTCCACTAAGTTTGATGAGCCCACAGGGAATGCGTCTGCGAATCGCGGTGGACGGTGATGTGAGCGAAGCAGAAAAGACTGCGGTGGTGAGTGGGGGAGTGATGGTGGTAGTGACTCGCTCCGAGTTAATCGCAGTGAACCTTCTCGCATTATTCAGTGGAGTTGGGGATCCCGTTCTTTGGCAGCGTCCAGTTTCCGGTGAAGGTGGTGCGCCGATGGTTCGACGCAGTTCCGTTACCCCGTTTGACGACAAAGTCATTCGCTATGCGGTCGACAACAGTATGACCACCGCGGTGATTCCCGAGTTTTCGCTTGGGCCAATTTTGGGTGATCGGTTGATTATCCTGCAGGGTGGTGATCTGGTTGCATTGGATTTGGTCACGGCAGAAACCTTGTGGCGAAACGCGGCCGCGCCGGCTAATGGAGCAGTGGTGACCGATGGCAAGCAAATTGCCGTGGTTTCGGATTCCACTGGCACCGTCGCTTTCTTTGATCCCGTTGATGGTCAGCAGCTCGAGACAAAGGTTTGGAGTGGTGGGCAGCTATGGTCGAGTCTCGGAACGCACGTGCTCTCGTACCAGCCGATGGAGAACGTGGATCAATTCAAGATTCAACTGTTCAATCCATTTTCGGGTGAGGTGGTGCTTGAGCATGAGGCGATGAAGGCGAATCGTTCAGGCGGCGAGGAAGCTTTAGATAGTAGTTACGGACGAGTTGAGGGCGGTCGGTATCTCAATCTTCTTAGCAATCAAGGCGATGCCTTCATTTGGGATCTGGTGCTTGGTAAGGAGGTGTGCAACCTCAAGCTCGAGCCGTTCCCTTCTCTTGCAGGCTTGAACGTGATGCAACTCGGGCAGCGTATGGTTTGGCTGCCGCGCGCCAAGACGATTCCACCAACAGATCCAACTGAACCGCAGATTCAAACCTCGGACGGTCGATATCACGTTGCGGTGGATCGGATCCATGCGATGAATCTCGAAGATGGCAATTTGCTGTGGGAACGCAAGTTTGATTCAACGTGGGGCTGTACGGTGATGCAGCCAGCCGATTCGCCACTTTTGATTTTGGCCCGTAGTCCATTTGCTTTTTCGACCATCAACGGCACCAGACGCAAAGACATGGATGTGATGGCAATTCATGCCCGTGATGGAAAAACGGCTGAGCTTACCGAGGGAAGACCTGTTCTTAGTGGTAATAATCAGCTTGAAACCAAAGTGATGATCCAGCCTAATGGCAGGCGATTGTTGGTCGAAGTTGGGGTGGAACATCTGTTATATCAGTTCGGTCCGCCTGAATTGGCCACCCCCGACGGTGCGTTGATCGATCCGACCGAAGCCGATGCACCCAACCCTGCGCCTTAGATCTCCACGAACGGCTAATCGGGCCAGCAGTCGCTGCACTCCTTTTTTTTGAATCGTTGCCTACGCGTGACCTAACGTGTCCATGTGTCTGCGATCTTACCTCTGTCGCCCAACAGTTGGGTCTGATGAAAACATCAACACGGAGGTACGAGAGATGTCTAAGTTCTACGTTCAATCAGGTGAGCTTCGTTTGGTTCTTGTTGCGGAGACGGTTGAGCTGGCGGCGATTGCCGCCGTGGACACCATCATGAGTCAACATCTTTGGATCTACGAGGAAGAAACACTACGTGATGAGATTCGGAGAGATCACTTGATGGTTGAAGCGTTATGTCAGCTAGATGCTGTCATTCAGATCAACGAACGCGGTTTTGACCGAGAGGATTCTGTCTTAATTGGAACCCCTGAGGTGGTCGAGGAATGGCATCTGTTGATGACACGTCTGAGTGGGCTTTTTGTTGCAGCTGGGTTACCGCCGCGCTCACTTCCGCTTCGCGGTATCGCGACCAGCCCTGCCATCGCAACCTAGGGGCGGGAGTACTTGCTACCTTGACGATGGATATTCAGTCTTGCCCAGATCAATCGAAAGTAAGGGTCAAGGAAGGACGTTAACGCCAAAGTACACGCAGAATTCTACTTGGCGTAGGCGGTAGCCTGATCACGGCTAATGCGTTTTTCACCAGCTAGTTCCGCGATGGCGTGTTGAAGTGTCGCGTCTTCGATGTCCCGAGTGATCTGACCCAAAGGATTAGGACGAGCCGCGATATAGGTAGGACTTACCTCTAGGTCAGGGGTAACGCCGTTCTGGCTAATCGCTTTACCGCTTGGCGAATAGAACTTCGCTGTGGTAAGGCATAGTCCGAATTTTGCAGCCTGCATTCGAAAGATCCCTTGGACACTACCCTTTCCGAAGCTGGTCTCACCGATGATCGCTCCTCGTTTTTGGTCAGCGATTGCCCCGGCAAATATCTCACTAGCACTCGCGCTATCTCGGTCAATTAAGACAGCGATAGGCAGGTTCCAAGTATTCGTTCGGTGAGCGTTGTAGTCGGCGTTCTCTCGCGTATTCCTTCCTCGGGTGGTGACGATTCGCCCATCACTAAGGAATCGATCCGCTACTTCAACCGCAGCGGACAATAATCCACCTGGATTACCACGAACATCTATGATCAGGGAACGCATCCCTTCTCGGTGAAGTTTCCAAAGAGCGTTCTCGACGTCGCGAGTGGTGGTTTTTTGAAAATTCGTGAGGCGAAAATATCCAACACGGTTCTCGACGTCGACAAAGTGAATATTTTCGACACAGGGGACGTCTACGCGTCTTCGCTGTACCCGCATTTCGCGACTGCTTCCATCGATACCCACGATCGTGATGGAAACGTAAGAACCTTCGACTCCTCGAAGTAGATCTGCTGCAAATTCTGTGGACACTTCAGTGGTGTGTGCATCTTCGACACGAACGATTCGCTCACCGGCTGTGATACCTGCCTGCTCTGCTGGACCGCCCGGAATGACAGACAGGATTTGAAGGAACTGAGGTTCGGTTTTCAATTCAACGCCAAGGCCAACGAAGTTACCTTCAATGTTCGAAAACATTTCGTCAAGCTGGCTGGGCGAGAGGAGTCTCGTGTATGGGTCGAGCGTCGATACAGCCCCACACAGAAATTCCATCACGGTGGCAGTTCCCGAGAGGCCGAGGTCGCTTGCTGCTAGTTCCGCGACATAGGCCGCATTTGCCCGAAGATCAAAGCGAGTTTTTGTGCTCCGGGATCGAACACGGTGGTGAATGTTTTGGCGGAAATTCTCGATCTTTCCAGAATCAGTTGTGGGAAGAACCGTTTTGAGGAATTTTTGTTCAGTTAGCGCGACTTCTAACGCTGCCGTGCCGTGGATCATCAGGCGATCCCAGTCGACTTGGTCAACGTAATGGGTCTGCAGGTTTGAGAGAATTTCGGAATACAGGTCCAAGGCTTGGGAAGTGCTAAGCCTCTGTAATGAGCCGAGATAGCTATCGTCCTGATACCGCCTCGCGACATCAAAGTGAAGTCGGGAAATAATCAGTCGCTGGTATAACTTGGTGCTTTCGGGAGATCGGCGGAATGCAGCCTCGTAGTGCCGGATCGCATCGCTCCAAAGCTGCGCCTGCTCTAGCTCTAATCCCTGATTGAGAGCTTTTTCATCCAGTGATTGAACCGAGACCGCGTTTGCTTCGTTGGAAGACGCCGTCACTGACTGTGCGCGAGACAATCGCACCATGGAGAATACCATGGACGTTGCAATTGCAATCACGAAAACCCGCAAGGCGAATGATCTGTGATGATTCCTGACCCGTGCAGGCTGAACCATACTCACTAATCCCAACAGAGCATCGAGGGAGGGCTCGCAAGCGACTTCTTTGGGAGGGAAAGCTTGCGGGATGGCCGTGAAGCGATGCTCACAACACGCGACCACGAAAACATAATTCACAAATTTCACGCGGTCAAAAAACGATCCGTCCCTCAGGTGTAAAAAAGCAATGAAGTTTCTTGCTCTGGGCAATCCGTATCAGTCTTGACGGTTTTGGCCTCCTATCCGAATTGATCGCACGCATTGATCGTGCTGCTGGTGATCATTGGGGGATGGGACTCGTGCAAACTGCAGTTTCACGCTGCAGTTTCACTGTTTTTTGGCTAATGGATGGAGAGGAGCATCCGTGCGATAGAGAACGCGGTGCACTCTTTGAGACCGCGACAGTGATTTGTCGTTTTCGTGACGCTGCAACCGAAACGTCGCGAAATGTACATCGATTATCTGGTTAGCTGTGCGCCTTGAATGACCGGAATCGTGTTACCAATGGAACGACCGGTGGTATTGCATCATTTTACCGATCGCTCGCTTACGCGTTGTCCCATTGTTAGCCTTGCTAACTTGCCAAGTCAAATGGCAATTCATCACTCTACCCTCACAAGCTAGCGTTGACACCAACTCGGCTTAGCTCCTAATTTCCAGCCCATGAGCCTCCGTCTTTCCTATGAGGTCAAAGGCATGATCGAACGGAATCGATTGGTGTTGCAAAGAAAAGAGTGAAATGGAATTAAGTCCGTCGCCATCAATGAGACCTCGATTCGATATAGCTGACGCACCGAAAGACTGGCAATTAGCGAGCGATCCAAAGACGGTGATTCGTTGCACCGTCTGGCTTCGCATGGTGATTGCGGTCGTGCTCGGTTGGTGTGCCATTGCCTTGTCTGGCTGTTCCACCAGTCGATATCTGACCATGCGAGATGTGCGCGAGAATCCGCTTGCGGCTAGCTTGCAGTTATTGAGTCAAGAGGGACCGAAAATCAGTGTTCGAACTCGTCGGACACTTCGCAGATTTGACCTCGAAGATGACTATCAAAAAGATCCCAGTCAATGTTTTGCTTTGATTCGACAGCGAGTGGACGAACGTCCCGAGTCGGATCTGATATACGCGCTCAGCGAATTGTCTTACGTAGAAGGGAAAAAGGCGGAGAGGCTGGGCCGACTCAGTGAAGCGTTGAATCATTATGGAGTGTCACTCACCAATAGTTATGACTACCTCTTTAATGAGGATCTTCGCGCTGCGAGGAATGTTTATGATCCACAATTTCGCGCAGTCTGCGATCTTTACAACGAATCGCTCGAAGACACACTGCGGATTCTATGTGCGGACAGCGAACTAGAGTCAGGGCAGACTTACACGATTGAAACGCTTGGGCACAAATTTGTTCTCCGAACGGAGATGAGAGGTAATTGGAGGCCAGACGAATTTGATCATTATGAATTCGTCAGTGACTATGCGATCGAGACACTTAGAAATCGCCACACCACGTACGGTCTAGGGGTGCCGCTTATTGCCGTTCGAAAGGACGCTAAAGACGAAGATGAACAGGAGCAGTATTATGCAGAAGGACTCAGTTACAGCGTGACCGCTCTGATGCGGTGTGTTGATAATCCTGAGGGTGAAAGTTCGAAAGATACCACAACTTGCGTCCTAGAATTCTTTGATCCCCTAACCGCGAATCAGATTCTGCTTTCTAACGATTGGGTCCCGCTTGAAACCGACCTCAGTACTCCGCTTGCATTCTTTCTCGATAGCCCCGAGTTTCAAAAAAGGAATCAAGCGACCGAGGGACTTCTGAATCCAGCTTACTCCCAGAGCAATCGAGGGCTCTACATGCTGGAGCCGTATGATCCTAAGCGGATCCCTGTTTTGATGGTGCATGGACTTTGGTCCAGTCCGGTGACGTGGATGGATATGTTCAATGATTTACGGAGTTTTCCGGAGATCAGGGAGCGATATCAATTTTGGTTTTATCTCTATCCATCGGGTCAGCCATTTTGGATCAGCGCCACGCAGTTGCGTAGCGATCTAGCTGCCATGCGTGATTCCTTTGATCCCTCGCGTCGAGATGCCGCACTGGATCAGATGGTCCTGGTTGGACACAGCATGGGTGGGTTAGTTAGCCGGCTCCAGACCATCGATAGTCGCGATGACTTTTGGAAAATCGTCAGTGATGTGCCGGTTAGCAGCGTCGAAGATGCGTTGTCCAAAGTTGAAGGGCCGGAGGACGCGAAAGAGAAGCTCGCAAGCACACTGTTTTTCCAGCCGAATCAGTCTATTAAACGCGTGATCACCATTGGTACCCCACATCGTGGAAGCGAGTTTGCAAATGATTACACAAGGTGGCTGGCACGTAAGTTTATCCGACTTCCAAAAATGTTGACCAATTTTGGTGATCGCTTGGCGATGGAAAACCCAAAGTTGTTTCGTAATACAGAGTTGCTCACGGTTGCCAACTCCATCGATTCGTTGGCGCCAGAGTCGCCTATCTTTCCGGTAATGATACGCGCTCAACGAGACCCCGATGTTAAGTATCACAACGTGATTGGGGTGCTGAATAACGCGTCCTTTATCTCGGGACGGAATCATCGTGGGGATGGGATCGTCGAGTACGATAGTGCCACAATGGCCGACGTCGAGAGTGAGTTGGTGGTCGATGCGTCTCACACCGACGTGCACATGATTGGGAAGACGATTTTTGAAGTTCGCCGCATTCTGCTGGAGCATCTCGCAGAGATTGATGCCAGCGATCGACTCGTCTTTGATGGCGAAGCGTCCGTGCTCGCCAGTGATCACATTTCTGAAGTGATGCCAGCACGCGAGGGTGACAGCCAATTGTTGCGACGTTAGTCCTCGTTATTTGCGCTGAAACAGATGCAGGTGATGGAGTTGAGAAAATTCTTCGACAACTCGTTTTGGCATGCATACCTTGCATCCTGTTTGCTTGTCAGCGAGTTTTAGGAGTTCTGTAGGTATTCACTCAGCGGACCGGGCAAAATTGTCAATCCTCGATCGGTTCTCTTGGTTCGACCGATAATGATTTTGCGAGGAATATCTTGCTCCTTTACCTGTTTGGCCGAGAATCGTGGGCCACGCAGGGTATTTCCCGTTCGTCCCGAGTCTATCGTGTGAGCAGCGGAGTCGTTTTCCGTGGCAATCGGGGCGAGGCTATCTTGGGTTCGGGTAACGAGTGATTCCTTGGTTTTCCCAGTTGACTCTTTGGGCTTTGCCGCAGAGGACTCGGTTTTGCGGCGACCGAGTTCACCTCGAACGACGCGCACCTCTTGCGGAGCTTTGATCCCGATGCGGACCGAGTTGCCGCGAACTCTAATGACGGTGATTTCGATTCCTTCACCAATCGTGATCGTTTCGTCTTTCTTTCTTGTTAAAACTAACATGGCTTCTCCTTTGCCGTGATCTGAAAGATTCGATGTAATTACCGCCACTGGGTAATCGCTTGACCGTTCGGTCGGCTTCGATTCAAAGCATTCACTGTGCCAAAGCAATGCGTAAAAGTAAGTTTTTGTGATGCGGCTGTGTTAAGTCCTTTGTCGGTAACGTTTTGAGGAGTGGGGTTTTTGTCTGCGCGAAAACCCTTGTCCGCAACCAACGATCGTGCTTGGTAAGATTTGCAAAATGTGGCACATCGCAACGCCTGCCAATCACTACTTATGTGAAACTGTTTTGGTTCACACTCCTTGGTCTCGTTTCGGTTCCCCGTCAATACGAATGCTTTGCTAGCAGTTCTCAGGCGAGGGGATATGAACAAGTGTCGGTGGCGGCAAGAGTGCGAGGGTGGCGTGTTCGCGGATAGCTAATTTTGGTGTGAATCGTAGTTATCGAGGTTCGTTGTGGGCGGGTTATCGGTAAGTCATTCATGGTCGTCGACCGTGTTGGTTACGTACGGTCGAGCTGATTGAGATGTTGGCGATCGGAGATGCTAGCGTTCTAGATTCGCCTTGAGTAAAAAAGCAGATTTGGATAGGTTTTTCTGAGCATGGATGGCAGCTTCGATTGTGAGTTATTCGCTGTCGTTCATTATTGCCTCTCAAACGAACGTCTCTGAATGGTGACAGGAAATCGGTTTGAGGGGATTGGCTTGACTGCTTACCGGCTCAAAGGAGTGACCTTAATGCGTTCTTCCATCGCAAAGTTCTGTTTTCTTTTTCGCAGAGCTTGGCGGCTCAACGTTTTGACATCGGCTTTGAGTCTCTTTCTTGGGACGACTGTACTTGCGCAGGATACTGAGCAAGCAGAGGCTGCAAATGACGTGG
>JADHOA010000164.1 GCA_016779185.1 Rubripirellula sp. | reverse complement strand
CAGTTGCTAGAGTGTCTTACACTCAACATGTCGGACTAGCTATCAGTTTCTCAAATAATAGAGAAGTCTGGTTCGGAAGTCGGTGGGGTACCTGCATTGAGGAAACCTCCGGGTCAACGATCACTAGCTGAATAGCTACCGGTTTGACACTTGAATCTACGATCGCCACCTCACATTTAATAATTCCGATATGGGCGTAAAGATTGGATTTGTCGGCACTCGATTTGCCGGTACAGATGGTGTTTCCTTGGAAAGCGCCAAATGGGCTCAGGTACTTTGGGATCATCGTCACGTGAGTCATTGGTACTCAGGTCTAAGTGATCGCGATCCAGCGACTTCTATGGTCGTCCCACATGCTTATTTCGGGCATCCAGATATTGCATGGATTAATCGCCACGCGTTTGGTACTCGGACGCGAACCCCAGACGTAACCCAGCGAATCTATGCACTAGCCGATTATTTGAAGGGAACTCTTTATGAGTTCACCCGGCGATTTGATCTCGACCTACTAATCGTCCAGAACGCCCTCTGTATTCCAATGAACCTGCCTCTGGGTGTTGCCATCACGCACTTTATCGCGGAGACAGGATTCCCGACGATTGCTCACCATCATGATTTTTATTGGGAGAGGGATCGTTTTAGCGTTTCATCCGTGACCGATCTGCTTTGGATGTCGTTTCCTCCGGCCCTTCCTCAGATTCAAAATGTCACCATCAACTCTTTCGCGCAAGAAGATCTAGCCCATCGCCGCGGAGTCTCATCGATTCTTGTACCTAATGTTCTGGATTTCGAAACAGATCCTGAACCGCCGGACGATTACGCAAAGAACTTTCGAAGAGATATTGGACTAAGCGAAGACGATATTCTCTTCTTGCAGCCGACGCGAGTCGTGCCACGGAAGGGCATTGAACACGCAATTTCGCTCGTTGCGGCGCTGAAGAATCATAGGTGCAAGCTTGTTATTTCGCATGCGAGCGGCGACGAAGGAGATGAATACTTAGTCGCTCTCAAGGAATTGGCCGAGTCGCAAGGCGTGGAGCTGATCATGTGTGACACGCAAGTCGGGGAAAAGCGAGGTTTGACGACTGAGGGTGAGCGTGTTTACACCTTGGCAGATGCTTATTCACAAGCCGATTTCATCACCTATCCGAGTATTTATGAAGGGTTCGGAAATGCCTTGCTTGAGGCTTTTTATTATCGAAAACCGGTGTTAGTAAACCGCTATTCGATCTTTGTGGCGGACATCGAGCCCAAGGGAGCAAAGGTGATTGCGATGGATGGTTATCTAACTAAAGATGTCGTTGCAAAGGTGCAACGCATCATCGACGACCCAGCGTATCGAGAAGAGATGGTTAACTTTAATTACGAATTGGGGAAATCATTTTTTAGCTACAGTGTGCTAAGGAGAAAGCTTCGTGCACTGGTTACTAACTTTACAGGGCAAGATAACCTCTGATTTCGGGGTATTCGAAAACGGTTTCGCTTGCGTCTTTTGCGAAAACAATCTCATGATGTCCGAATAATTGAGGAGTTTGAGTATGGATTCGCGCGTAACCGATTTAGTGGAATCGATTTACGGTTCACAACCTGCAGAGTTGCTATCAGGTCTTCAACGCCTTTTAGAAGAACCGCAATCCACTTCTGAATTCGCTGATCTCTGGGATGAAACGGATGTTGTCTTGATCACTTATGCGGATCAGATTCGACAGCATGGCAGATCTCCTCTTCAAGCCCAGAATAAGTTTCTTCTCGACCACTCATTAGATGACTTGTTCTCTTGTGTTCATCTTCTGCCTTTTTGCCCTTATACGAGCGATGATGGATTTTCTGTCGTTGATTACCTTGCTGTCGATCAAGCGTCGGGTTCGTGGAGTGATATCAACAACCTAGGGCATTCATTCGATTTGATGTTCGATCTTGTTTTAAATCATGCATCGCAGCAGAACTCATGGTTTCAATCTTACTTAGCTGGTAACCCAGAGTATGACAATTACTTTATTGAAGTCGATGCAAGTGCCGATCTCTCCGCAGTTGTGAGGCCAAGGAGTTTGCCGCTGTTGACCACATTTGAATCGGCCGCGGGTAAGAAGCAAATTTGGACAACCTTTAGCGCTGATCAAGTTGATTTGAACTATCAAAATCCTCGCGTCATGCTTCGAATGATCGAGATTCTGATCGAGTACGCAAGACGCGGCGCTAGAATTATTCGGCTCGACGCAATCGCTTTTTTATGGAAAGAAGTGGGGACTTCCTGCCTTCATCTAAGAGAGACCCACGCAGCGGTGAAGTTGATGCGACGCGTTTTGGATTTGGTAGTACCCGGCACGATTATCCTGACCGAGACCAATGTGCCGCATGAAGAAAACATCAGTTACTTTGGCGATGGCTCTGACGAAGCTCACATGGTGTATCAATTTAGTTTGCCGCCGCTATTGATGGATGCGGTTCATAGTAATGATACGTCTGTTTTGAAATCTTGGCTTCGCGATTTAAGTCCCCCAAGTCAAAAGACAACCTTCCTTAACTTCACGGCATCCCATGACGGGATCGGAGTCCGACCTCTAGAAGGCATCGTGTCTGCAGAGCGTTTGAGCCATCTTCTAAAAATAGTTGAAAGTAAGGGAGGGAAAGTGAACACGCGACAGACAACTGAAGGGACGCAGAAGCCTTATGAGTTGAATCTTACCTACATGAGCGCAGTGTCTGGGGATGAATCCGAAGGAGCCGTTCGGCTAGCCCGTCGTTTTCTGGCCACCCAAGCATTGATGTTGTCGATGCAAGGTGTGCCCGCTGTTTACTTTCATAGCCTAGTAGGTAGTCCCAACGATTACAAAGGGATGCAAGATTCTGGACAGTACCGTCGAATTAACCGACATAAATACGATCGTGACGAGCTCGATCGTGCCCTATCTGATACACAAGGAGTTCAGAGTCGAGTCTTCGAAGGTTACAAGAGATTGTTGGAAGTGAGAAGGAACCAGAAGGCTTTTCATCCCAATGCATCTCAGGAGATTCTGGACTTACCTACCGATGGCCTAATCGGGATTAAGCGGGTAGCGTCTAACGGATCGACTCTTGTTTCACTCATCAATCTTAGCGACCAAACTAAAAATATCTCATCTTCGCTGATTGGTAGCGGAATGTTTTTTGATGAGTTGGCCGAGCAAAGGATCTACGGTGGCCAATCCATCGAGATGCTTCCATACCAAACGCGTTGGTTAACCGAAGAGTGAACGGTCAGGTTGAATCTTGTTCGTTGAGTTGATATGGATTTGTACTTTGAGACTTGGTCGCGGGTTTACTGTGCTAGTAGCCCCTTCGCTTAAGGCTTTTGATTTGATTGAATGTATGCAAGGATTTCAAATATTTCATCCTTGGTGTATTGATCAAGTAATGCTTTCGGCATCATTGAGGTTGCTGATGGTGCAATGATTTCAATGTCTTCTTGAAGGATGACTGTCGGTTCACTTGATTCAGGGTTTGTGATTAATAAAACTTTCTCATCATCTTCTCCTACTCGAATCCCTGTAAGAGTCTGCCCATCCACCGTGAGGACTTTTTGCATTTGATAAGCTTCATCCACACGGTGAGAAGGTTCTAGTATTTCACGGAGGATCTCCTTCTGATCGCCTTTCCATTTAGCAACTACCTGTGAAAGATCTGGCCCAACTTTTCCACCTTCACCTTCGATTTGGTGACACCCTCGGCAGGATGCCTCATTAAACAATCGTTGCCCAATCTCTTTGCTGCGTCCCTGAACTCCAGTGAGCAGTTCACCATCGAGGTCTTCGACTTTCCAAGATTGCACGAACGACCGATTGTTGCCAATGGGATTGGCTGGTTCTATCGGATTGGTCAACCACTGATCCAGAT
The DNA here is from genome assembly GCA_016779185.1 of Rubripirellula sp. GTDB lineage: Bacteria > Planctomycetota > Planctomycetia > Pirellulales > Pirellulaceae > Rubripirellula. The sequence continues at coordinate 4,937 of JADHOA010000164.1, read as the reverse complement.
CTTCAACTACAACCATGACCCCGTACATGCGATACCAGTGCTGTGGGAAGGTGCAAACATAGGGGTATTCCCCTGGCGTCGCCGGTGCATTGAAGGTTAGACGAGTTTGGGTGTCAGATGGTACGAGATCGGTGGCAAATAAAACGTCGTCGGAGTCGGGGACATAAGCTAGTCCGCCTGAACCGCCGGTCGGACCCGCATTTAAACCCGCTTGGGCCACTTCCTTCAGCGTTCCCGGCTTGGAAATGACGAGATTGTGTGGCATGAGATCATGGTTCTCTAGAATCACTTGGATTGGTTTACCTGCTTGCACCACAAAGTACGGGACGTCGTATCGCATCTCTTCTTCAACGGTTCGGATCCGAATCATTCGGACAGTGATTGCATCCAGGCGCGTTCGATACGTTCTCGCTAGGTCTGCATCCAATGCACTCAAAGATTGGTCGGCTAGTTGCATGGCGTCTGTAAATTCATTCGTTGTTCGTTCTTCCGCGGGAGTTGCTTCCGCGTATCTGACTAAAAGGTCAGCAAGTCCGGCATGTAGATTGGCCGAACGATTCGCGGTGGGAATGCTTAGTAAGGCTCTGACAGCAAAGTCTCGATAGTCCGGATTTTCCAATTCTTTGAATAATAAATTTGATCTAAGTGCAGGTTGCATCTGAATATTGCTGATTGCTTGTATCGCGGCCTGACGTATCTCGGTGCTTTCAGTGTCCTCAAGCGTGCTGGTGATTTGCTCTAGCATGGAATCTTTAAGACTCGCATCGATCGGAAACTGAAATGACTTGAGAAGTGAAATTACCTTGTCAGATGATTCGGTCGCCAGCTTGAAACATTGGTTTCCTTGCCCTGCTGCCAACATTGCGGCAAAGGCGGTGATGCGAGTGTATTCTTTGGGTGACTCGGTTAGTTCTTGAAGCTGATTTGTGAGCATCTTCAGCGTCGTAGGTGATTGGTTAATTACCATTTCGATCAGCTGTTCTGCTGTTTTGCGTTCGTCGTTTTTGTTTGTGTCTAGGCCGTCAATGGCTTTAAGTAAAACGGAGGACGGGTCCAAGTCCTGCAGTTGACAGAGGGCTGCCACTGCTTCCTGTTGATACTGAGATGTCATTCCAGTTCGTGTTAAAATTGCTTCGTAAACGGGAATGAATTTTTTGTCAGAGGTCTGGCGTTCGACCATGAGCAATCGTTGGTTGTCCAGTCGCTTGAGTTGGTAGGCAACGACTCTCGGGCTTTTGTCGAGGAATACTTTGGGTGGTTCAGGCTTGTAGGACGAGTTTCCGCCATGATGTTCATGTTTGGAACTGTGTTCTTGGCAAAACCCAAGTGAGGCAGTGACTAGCAATGCAAGAAACACTAGGCAGGCAATGAAACGATTAGGGGATATGCAGTTCATCGTTTGGTGTTCAGAGGGTTCCGTCTGCTGACGGAGAAGTTATGGAATGTAATGGTGATTCGCGTAGATTGTGGCCATGCTGTTTGCCACACGAGATGGCCACCAATGGGCCATCTGTTGTCCTTTTCGCGGAATTAGAAACGTGGAAAATCAAGGATCACACGCTCACCTTACTGCTCGAGTCGACGCATGGTTTCGTCGAGCGTGTACTGCAGGTATTCATCAAGATCTTGATCGAGAACACCCAACGCAAGTTCAATGGCATCATCTCCTTCTAGGAAGCTGATAGCACGAACAGCTTCGAGCCTAACTCGGGGGTGTTCATCTTGGATGCATTTTTCCAAAAGTTCAGTGTGATTGGGGATTTCCTTTAACCAAAAAGAAAGCACACGGGTGGCAGCGGCACGGGCTCGATGATCTTTGGCGTTGAGTAGTCGCTCAAGTAGCTCGGCGTTGATTTGATGATGAGTTTGGTGAACCCATAGCGATTCCAGAAGGTGGTGCTCGTAATCCGCATCATCTTCTATCAGGGAGTCTGACCATTTGCTTAAAGCATTCATGACTTCCTTAGTATCACGTTGAGCGAGTTCTCTTTTTGCCCGATATCGTGTTCGATCTTCTGGGAGTGTCAGAACGTCGAGGAGTTTCGGGATTGGCTGTCCAGAAATCTTAGTGGGTTCAAGAAGTGGTCGCGTTTTGTGTTTTAGCCGCCAGATTCGTCCGTGGCTACGATCTCGGTTCGGTTCGCGTAGGTTGTGTTGAAGGTGGCCGATTAACGCATTATGCCAGTCAACGATGTAAAGCGAGCCATCCGGTGCGATCTGTATGTCCACAGGCCTGAAGTTACCATCGTCACACATCAATAGAGGTTCTATCTCGGTGCCTACAAATCCTGAACCCTGTTCCCGAACTTCGTGATTTAAAATGCCTCGATCACCGATGCAGTTAGTGACGAGGAAATTTCCTTGCATTTCAGGAGGGAAATGACGGCTAGAAACAATTGCACAGCCACCCAGAGGGCGTGTTCTTTTGACGTAAAAAGTTGGGAACTTATAGGAAGGGTCTCCACCGGCTGTGTCTGCGATACGGCGGTGCTGGCTTCCCCCTGGGTGCTTAAGCGGATAGTCAATGCGACCTGTGAGCGGTGCGGCCCAGTAGCTGTTTCCCGGAGAGGCGTCACCAATAAAATCTTGTCCCCAACGATCAAAAACATGGCCCCAGGGATTCGCAAATGCGAAGTTACAAAACGCTTTCAAGTCGTGTGTTTTTGGGTGATAGTTCCAGATGCCTGCCTCGGACATCCGAGTCAGCCCGTAGGGGCTTTCTACTTGTGAGAATTTGAAGGTTCCTTCTTGGAAGTATAAGTTTCCACCGGGTCCCCACTCGAAGGCAGCGATGCCATGATGTGAGTCGGCTGTGTCAAATCCAAAAAGAGCTCGTGTGCGGACATCAGCGACATCATCGCCATCTTGATCTTTGGCAAAAATAATGTCTGGCTGCTCGGCGATGTAGACGCCACCGTTGCCGATTTCAAATCCCGTTGGTTGATGAAGACCATCGATGAAAACTTTGCACTGGTCGGCCGCGCCGTCTCCATTTTGGTCTTCTAGGATCAGGATTTTATCGTCAAGTTTGGACTTTGGTTTCCATTGCGGGTATGACTGCATGGTCGCCACCCACAGACGGCCCTGATTGTCGAAATTTAGTGCCACGGGGTTTGCGAGATCTGGGAATTGCTCCTCCGATGCGACAAGTTGAATTTCAAAGTCGGGATGCAGCTTAAATAGTTTGGCTTGTTCCGAAGCCGGGAGATAATCCAATGATCCAAGCTTTCCTCGCTGTGCGTTTGGGTCGTTTGCACCGCCCACATTCGTCTTTGGTTCAATGAAAGGTAGGGTGTTTGAGTCATCAAGCGTAGGCGAAACGGATTTACCTTTGGCAAGGTCCCAAATGCGAGAATCGCGATTTGACGTCATCTGGTCCAAAATCGCTCGCTCCCGCTCCATGACATCCGTGTTGTTGTAAGTGCCATCGTTTCCAGCCTTACCGCGGGATCCATAAATTGAGTAGCCGTTTACGGCTCGATAACGATGCCACCAGTGAAAGTTCTTGTCGTCGATTTCTGCAACCAGCAAAGGGTTCGGTGATTCTGCCGACCGATCGCCAAATAATGCTTCATCTAGTATCGAAGCAAAAGCATCGTACCCTTCCTCGTTGAGGTGACAACCGTTGAGCGTGTACCGTTTTTTGGTGTCGTTAAATAGCTTTGCCGTTGGCTCGAATACATCTGCAAATGCAACTTCACACTCCTCCGCAACTTGTTCCACTGCCTGTGTGTAGATCGAAAGCCGTTGGTTATGCTCTTCGCCATTTGGAAGATTAGGATCACCCGTGTTTTCGAATGCGATTGGAGACACGAGCACGACTTTTGGCGTACCTTTTCCATAGTCTTTTGATAACGTTTCTTGTACCAATCGACTCAAGTCCGCCTTAAACTTTGTTAAGCCAGATTCCCCGTTAAATGATTCGTTGTATCCAAAAAAGAACAGGATTACAGAAGCTTTGCTGTGAGTCAGGTGTTGGTCGGGATTGCCAAAGTTTTCCGATCGGATTCGTTCAAAAGGTTCGTCGCCCGGAAATGCAAGATTGCGAACAACAAGATCTAGTTCTGGGTGGCGCTGGTAAAGAAGTGCTTCCCATTGATTGTGATGCTGAAGCCTTTCGCCGAGAGCGTTACCCACTAAGCAGATGTGGTCCCCTTTCTCTAACTTGAGTTCGGCTGCTTGCGATGACGTTAGTATCAGGAGAGAAAGTAAAATCGCACAAAGAGTGCTTCTTGTTTGGATCGACATATTGGATTCTAAAAAAATTGATTCGATACGTTGATTTGTTTCAGAGCGATCATCTGAGCGTCAGATGAGTTTTGGGTTGAATGGGGGATTCAGCCATGATCGTCATCGTCTTCGTGCAGCTAGAGACACACGGCCTGTGACTATTGTAACGTTTGTGACGCGATTGAAAAATCAGTTAATAAAAGATGTTGGTCATCAAAGAGCCTTTTGCTCTATGCTTTCCAAGTACTTTAGCAGAATGGAGCAGTAGATTTAATAAAGCGAGCCGCTAACTTTAGTATACCGGTATTCGCTGCCCGCCGTATTTTTAGTTAATGCTTGGGTTAAATCAACCGTTCTCCGTTATGATCATTCGATCAAAACAACGAGATTTGATCCACGTGGGATGATGTGCTTTGTCGGATCATTTGGTGCGTTGCAGTTGCGGCCTGTTCTTCCGCGAGATTCAATCGCGTCTAAATTAGATTTTGTATCGTTATCTTCATTTCGATGAATCAGCAATGCTTTACTGTATTGGTTCGAGCAGAGTTCTTTAATCGATTACACAATGGATTTTTCGATGTCTTACGAAGCTAGGCTAGCCGACTATCAGGATGGCAGCGATGCCAAGGGTATCGTTCGTTTAATGCGTGAATATGCAAGGATAGAAGAATGCGATCGTGAAGAACTGGAGCGGTTGCCTGAGATTC
>JADHOA010000163.1 GCA_016779185.1 Rubripirellula sp. | reverse complement strand
AGCGAATCAATACAACCTAAAGTCCGAACTGGCGCGAATTGAGCGAGAAATCGCCAATCTGGGCGTGCAAAACTTCGACGCTGAACGGCTGCTTGAGCGAAGAAACCATCTGACGCAGAGGCTTTCTAATTCAATTCCTGTTGATTGCCCCATGCCAAATTATCGCAGCGAAGAACTCGGTCGCGAACTCGAACAATTGAGAGCCGATTTTTCGGCGTTAAATGGCGAACTGACTGAAAAACGACAACAACTCACGGTTTTAGAACTCGACCTTGACCATTGTCGACCTGCGATGTCCTCGAGTTCGAGCAAACACCAAGATGCGACCCGCAAAGAACATCAACAGTTATGCATATTGAGAGACAGAGTGTTGCGAGAACTGTCTAAATTAAATCGCAAGCATGTTCAGATTGAATCCTCGATCAACTTCGTTATACGTCGTTTGGAAAAGCACAATTCCCAATCACGTCGATTGGACCTATCTCAAGAAGCATACATAGCGGAGCAACGGTCGATCGAAATCGAAATCAATCGAATTGATCATGAACTTCAGAGCACCGAAAAAGCTGAGCGACTCAACGCAGATCGCCAAATACTGATTCAAGGAATTCAACAATCTGAAAGACTTCTGCGAATCGAAAAACTAATCGATACGGGAAATCATTGGCTAGGATTACTTAGCAACCAACCTCAACTAAAGATGAAGTGGTTGCAACAACCAAATCAAGACGGCGAGCGTGTCTCGCTCAACAATTGCGATCTGGACTTAGCGATCGATAAAGACTCCAACTGGCGTCCCAATCAACGCCAGAAATACCTCGCGAGCCTTGCCCTTCGCCTCGCCGCCGGTCAACATCTCCATGAATCCTCACTTACTATCCCACTGATCATCACTACTCCACCTGCGTCCACATTGCACGCGAATTCACTTGGCAAAATCCTAGCCGATGAACGCAGCGAGTCGGCCGAAATGGATTCATTCGTTGCATCACAAAGCGAAGGCAACGTCGACAACAACTGCGATGAATTATCCGATGTTTATTCATCGATCGCCAATGCACTTGCAACCTACGCAGAATGTGGACTGCAAACAATCGTCCTAACGAACGACCATCGATTCTCTTGTGCGATTAGCGAACTCGGTGGCTGTGTAGCAGAAATTGAATCGAAAATCGATCAACCGCCGACTGAAACGCCAAACCGGAACCCTCTCCTGAAAAAACTCTCTGGTTTTCCCCAAAACATCCTCGACCAACTCACCGAGAATCAGATCACTACGGTTGCCGATTTATTCAATACATCGGAAAAAGAGTTGTTGGCCATGCTGCAGGACGATCCTGAATCACTCACATCGATTCAAGAGATACGAAACACTTGCAAACTTGTCTATCAAGCACCAAAGCTAACCTGGTTTGATGCGCAGATCCTAATTGGCTCTGGCATCCGTTCGATCGAACAACTCCGCTCGACTACACCGACTGATTTATTGGTGCGAACCGAGGATTTTTTACTAACGCCTCGCGGACAATCTTGCCTCGCCAGTGGAGACGCGAGCGAACTATGCAGACTACTCACGTGGCTAGCCGCAACGCACAGAAGGAAAGACCTTCAGCCTTCAAGTTTATCGCCGGACACCCCAAAACCAGAACGCATCCCAGGCGACTCAGTAACACCAACAGCCAAGGCACAAGCGTTCGGAAGCCTCACCAAACGACAAACCGAAAGGACCCAACAAACAACCAGAGAATTACCACGTGTACTTACAAATCATTGCAAAAGTGGTGTCAACTCAAAGAACGATCTAACGAATCTGCGAAACGAGGTTACCGCGAATCGTGCAAGCATTGCAGGACAGACCAGCATTCTCGAATGCAAAACGTTAGATTGCATTATCGCCCGTCGATTGAGCCAGCTTAACTATCGAACTGTCGCGGATTTCATCGGAACTCAACCAGAAAAAATCTCTGACGAACTGGGAAATCCACGCATTCAAACCAAACTCATCGTGATGTGGCAAAATCAAGCACGGCTATGCATTCGCATTCGCCACCTATCTGCAGAGCAATCGCGGCTATTGGTTCTTTCTGGACTGGATGATCCTGACGTCATAGCAACATCTAATGTCGACGAGATAATCGGATGCATCACGGGATTTACCTCGTCTACTCGCGGTAAACGACAGGCTCGTGGCATTCCCATACCTTCATCGACGGACATCTTGAACTGGATCGATGATTGCAGGTTTGGCCTACAACGGATTGCAGCGTAAACATAATAGCTATCCTGTTCGTTTAGATTAATCCGCCATCTCGACTGTCGTTTCTAGCGAGCGCTGACAGGACAAGCACTCAGACTGAACCTTCAATCTCTGCCCAATTTCTAGTGGCCCACCTCTAAACGCCATCCGCTACGCAAGTCTGCTCTAATCCACCGCGTGAAAATTTTTTTCACACGAAAATCTTGCTACACTCATCCAGATTTCCAAGTGACCCCACTTACTTCCGGCGCAAAAGAGACATGAACCTACCCCCTCTCAGCGATGAAGAGAAAGCGATTTATGAGTGGCAAATGTGGCTTCCAGACCTTGGTGAAGTCGGACAACAAAAGTTAAAGAATTCACGTGTCTTGGTTTCTCGCGTTGGTGGCGTTGGAAGCGTCGTTGCCTATGAACTTGCCGCTGCCGGAGTAGGAACATTAGTACTCGCTCATGCGGGCAACGTGAAACCAAGTGATTTGAATCGACAGCTTTTGATGACCCACGACTGGATTGGAAAACCTAGAATCGAATCGATTGAGAGACGACTCCGAGATCTCAATCCGCGGCTCAACATCATCACCGTCCCCGAGAATATTCATCCTCATAACGCCGACGCCTTAGTGCAACAGTGCGACATCATTGTTGATTGCGCACCACTGTTTACCGAACGTTTCGCCATGAACCATGCCGCGATTCAGCAAAGGAAACCTTTGATTGAGTGTGCCATGTACGACATGGAAGCTCAATTAACCACTATTATACCGGGACAGAGCCCCTGCCTTCGCTGCATCTTCCCAGAAGCCCCCCCAACCTGGAAAAGAGAATTCCCTGTTCTTGGTGCGGTCTCGGGAACCGTCGCTTGCTTGGGCGCTATTGAAGCAATTAAGCAGATTACTGGGATCGGCGAGTCGATGGCGGGAAAATTGCTGCGAATCGACTTTCGACGAATGAGTTTTAAAACATTAAAGATTGCGAGAAACATCTCGTGCCCCGAGTGCGGTAGCCCTGCGACTTGAACAAAGAGATAGATGGTTCGTTTACATCAAGATTCTGCAACCACACACTTTGAATCGTCACACTAAAAGCCACCCTCTTACCCAAACATACTCACCACCTCCTTCACTCCTCAGGATCACCATGCTTGACCGAATTCACCAACTGCCGTTTCGCCTTGGTTTATTGATCACACTCAGTCTCACACAAGACGCAAATGCAGAGCTCCGCATCGCGAACTTATTCACCGACCATATGGTCTTTCAACAGGAACAACCAATTCGAATCTGGGGTTGGGCTGCCCCCGGTGAATCGGTAACCATCGGACTCAGTGATCTACAAACCGCGGATGCATTGGCCTGCAGGGCGGACGAGAAAGGAAAATGGCGTGTCGAGTTTGCTCCGAAAAAAGCCGAGGGAAAAACCTTTGAACTATTGGTGGAGAGTGGTGACGAAAAAATCGAGATCAAGGACATCATGATTGGGGAAGTCTGGATCTGTTCTGGACAATCCAACATGGAATGGCGAGTCACGCAGGCCGCAAACTCAGAGCAGGAAGTGAAGATCGCCAACTACCCGATGATTCGTTTTTTTGATGTACCCTCGCATGTCAAACAAAATGAACCACAAGCGGATGCGCAAGAATCCAAATGGAAAATTTGCTCACCGGAGACGATCGGGAATTTCAGTGCCGTAGGATACTATTTCGGCAGAAAGCTTGAGCAAGAACTTCATGTGCCGATTGGCCTGATCGGTGCAAACTGGGGTGGTCAACGAATCGAGCCTTTCACTCCACCGGTTGGCTTTGATCAGGTTCCAGAGCTCAGCGACTACGTTGACGATCTAGCCAATGGAAAGTTCAAAGGCGGGGCAACACAGATTTACAACGGGATGGTTTCCGGACTTACTCCATTCAGCGTCCGCGGTGCGATCTGGTATCAAGGTGAATCCAACGCAGGTGACGGACTGCGTTACAACTTCCTAAAGGAAGCCTTAGTGAAAGGCTGGAGATCTGTTTTCCAAAACGACGACCTCTCTTTTTACTGGGTGCAACTCGCTGACTTTGGACGCGGTCATACAGGCGAACCGGCTGGCGGCGGCTGGGGCCCAGTTCGAGAAGGCCAGAGACGAGCTCTTCGGATCCCGAACACCGGCATGGCAGTGATCATCGACATTGGTGCCGAAAACGACATTCATCCTAAAAACAAACAGGACGTCGGAAAGCGTCTTGCGCGCCTTGCACTTGCCAATGATTATGGACGGAAGGATGTGATTCCTTCGGGTCCTCTTTACCGTTCGCATACGATCGAAGGGGATACCATTCGCATCCAATTTGATCACGTTGGCACCGGTCTCATGGTTGCAGATAAAGGCGGCAACCATTACCTCGATCCGGTTCAAGAAACTGCAGATGCGAGACTCAATGAATTCTCGATTCAAGACAATTCCGGAAACTGGCACTGGGCGAAAGCGGTGATTGACGGCGACCAAATCATTGTCTCAAACGAGGCAGTCAAAGACCCTCAAAATGTTCGATTCGGCTACGACTCCAACCCCCGCATCAACCTTTACAACCGCGAGGGCCTGCCCGCGTCACCGTTTACAACGACCGACTGAGATTTTTAATCTCAGATGAAAACCGAAAGCCATGGGAATGCCTTCCATGGCTTTCTTTTTCTTGCGTACGAACGGTGACGTCCTAGACTTGCTACCCCGCGTGGCGAAGCGCATCAATTGGACTCATCATCGCTGCACGCCTCGCGGGATAAAGACCAAATAGCACCCCAACAAACACGGAAATCCCGAACGCGAGCGGAATCGACCATGGAATAATGATTGGCTCCATGCTCTGCACCGTTTCAGGTAAAGATTCCATGACCTCAGGAAACCCTTTTTCAAGGAACCAGCGAAACCATTCTAAAGCAGTATTACAAGTTAAGCCGGCGAGGATTCCTGTCACGCCCCCCGTGACGCTCAACAAGACAGTCTCGATCAAAAATTGTCGTGTGATATCAAATCTCTTCGCACCAAGCGCTCGGCGAATGCCGATTTCCCGTGTTCGTTCGGTCACAGTCGCGAGCATGATGTTCATGATGCCAATACCGCCGACCAACAACGAGATCCCAGCCAGAAGGCCCATCATGGCGATAAACATCATTCGGGTGTTTCTCGCCTGCTCTAGTAATTTTAGCGGCACACCAATTTTGTAGTCCGTAAATAAATGGCTGCGCGATAACGCTTGTTCAACCGCCTGACCCGTGGCAACCGCATCCTCTTGGTTTTTTAGTCGCAAGGTAATCTGCGACAAAGCCCGTCCGCCATTATTTCCAACCGAGTAGGCTTCTCCAAATCTTCGCCAATACGTTTCGAGTGGTAGGTAGACGTTATCGGAAAAATCCTGACTACGACTTGTGTCTTCGACGCTATCTAATTCTTCGCGTGCGGCCACCACGCCAACGACTCTAAAAAAATCATCGACAACATGAATTGATTTCCCGATCGGATCTTCATGCTTGAACAGCGTATCTGCGACCTCTGCGGAAAGCACACAAACATTATCCGCCGTATCAACGTCCCTTTGATGAATAAATCTTCCCTGCCGCAATTCCAATGAATAGAGATCACGATATTCTGGCGTGCAAGCGTTGATTTCTCCCACTGTGACTCGATCTGCATATCGAAATTGCCGGCCAGTGTTCCGATAAAAAGGAATCACCAAATCCACTGAAGGAATATTTTTCTCGAGTAACCAGCAGTCCTCTTCGGTCAAACCATAAAAGTAAACTCTTTGGCCACCAGATTCTTCGGTCGAGGGTCGCGATGTCATGACGATGATATTTTTAGCGCCTAACTCCTCGATCTGCGCGTTGGCCTTAGCGGCAATCCCCTCACTAATTGCCAATAGCCAGATAACACTGGCCACCCCAATGAAGATTCCAAGAATGGTTAGCATCGAGCGGAGTGGATGCATTAGCAACGTTTTCATGCCGACGCGAACATCTCGCAGTCGCAACCGCAACCGCGACGGCGTGCCCAGACGTGGCCTGAATGATTCTGCCGGATCTTTCTGACTCGGCTCATGAACCCGCTCATCACTCTCGATCTGCCCATCTCTTAGCCTGACGATTCGACGAGAACGCTGAGCAACCTCTTCCTCGTGAGTCACCATCACAATGGTAACTCCCTGTTGATTCAGGTCATCGAACAGATCGAGAATCTCCTCGGTAGTAGCCGTATCAAGATTACCTGTTGCTTCATCAGCCAGAATAAATTCCGGCTGATTAATGAGGCTTCGAGCGATACCTGCTCGCTGCTGCTGACCTCCCGATAGCTCGGTTGGACGATGCTCTGTTCTTCCATCAAGCCCCACCAAATTGGTTAATCGTGTGGTGCGATCTCGATCATTACCCGTCATCCCACCGTTGTAGGCGAGAGGCACTTCAACATTCTCGATGACATCCAATTGCGGTAACAGGTTATACGCTTGAAACACGAACCCAATCCGTTCTGCTCGTATCGCAGACAATTCATCATCTGTGAGTTTGGCCACGTCTCGATCACCGATGAAGTATTCACCAGCTGTCGGCGAATCGAGTCCACCAAGAAGGTTCAGCAGAGTACTTTTTCCGGATCCACTTGGCCCCATGATTGCCACATAATCGCCGCGTGGCACATCGAGATCGATCCCTTTCAACACTCTCACCGACTGACTACCGAGCTGATAATCCTTACATAAACCACGCACGCGAAGCGCCGGCTTACCGAGGGAGTCAACAGCAGGGTGCGGGTTAGCGATCAAAGACTGCACCGATGCCTCATCTCTCTCAATCCTTCCGTCAATCGTCGATTCATTCATCAGAGCAGTATCTCGTCTGGGGCTATCGACACAGCGGAAAGTGGATGTAAAACGCGAACCACCGTCGTTTTGTCAAAAAGATTCGGGAGCTAGATTGATGCTTTGCAACACCAATCGCATGACCCCGTCACCTTGCCCCCATTAACCTGTCGTTGATGCCGATAAGAAAACTCTCAAGGCGAATTACTTCGGTGCGCAGAGAACGCTTTCTCAAGTATTTACAGGGTGGAAACTTTCGAAAACTCCATCTGCTCAAGTATTCCTTCGTCACTGATATTCAGCACGACCTGTTCTCCCTCCTCGAGTCCCGATTCAACGATCAAACTCGTCTCATTTGACTTTCCAATTTTAAGCTCTCGAGTTTCAATCTTACCAGTCAATGAGGGGATGGCACAAAAGAACTTACCATTGCGTTGCTGCACTGATTCGATTGGCAGTTGCAGCACGTTATCCAAACGATCGACAAGAATTTTGGCCTCAGCGGTCATCCCAGGTCGTAGGTCGCGAGGTGGGTTATCGATTTGAATCGACACCTCATACTCTTTCACGTGCGCCATGTAGACACTAATCGGTGGAAGAGGATACTCACTCACCTCCACAACCGTTCCCGTAAGAGGGATGTCGGGAAGTGAATCTAAACGTAGCTCAGCAACTTGCCCTTGTGCAATGAACCCAATTCTTGACTCGTGAACTTTGGTGACGACCGTCATCTTCGAGGGATCTGGCAGATTAATGATCACTTGCCGTTCACGAACCGGAGCGCCTTCCTCGATCAAAATCGTTGTGCTGGAGCTTCTGCGATTCTGCTCATAAACCACTTGCCCCTCAACCGGCGCGGTGATTGTGCACAGAGCAATTTGCTGTTCAACTTCGGCAAGCTCCTTATTCTCTAACTCGAGAGTCTTTTCTCTTGATCGCAATCGAGCTTCGGCGGTCTGTATCTTTGCCTCCAGTTGGGTGAGCATCTTTTCCTTTGTAAATTTACTCAGCACCTCAAGCTTTGTTTTAGCGACGCCTAATTCTTTTTTGGCTTTCTCTAGCGCGAATTGATCGGCGTCCAACTGTGCATCAGGAATGTAACCTCGTTCAGCCAAACGATTGCTATACTGCAAATACTCTTCCGCTCTCCGCAAGTTTTCTTCTGCGACAAAAACTTCACTTTGCTGCTTTGCAAGATCTTCGATGAAAGTACCTTCCGAATACTCATGCAAAGCTAATCTGGCTGACTCTAAATCTGCCTTTGCCTCAATCGCTGCCGATTCACTCGTGCTACAAATAATTTGCTGCTGAACGAGTTGCTTTTGCAGCGAGGCATCATCTAGCTTGACCAGAAAATCACCCGCTTGAACCCAAGTCCCTTCGGGCACAATTTCCAAGATATTGATGCTACTGCTGCTACTTCGACCTTTAACAAGGCAGCGTACTTCGACGTTGCTGGAACTCAGCAGTTCGCCGCGTTCCACAACGAAGTGTTCAAAATCGCTTTGCTGTGCCGAAGTTGTAAGAATCTCGTAACTTGGACTGTCATCGAAAAAGGCAAGAGCCTTCTCATCCGAAGTGTCGCTAAATCGCATCAGCAGCACTGCGGCGATGCTTGCCGTAATACAGACAACCAGAGTGGTTTGCAAAAACCCGGGGCGTTTGCGTCGATTATGCATCTAGCACTCGTTAACGGGGAACCGACTGCAAGGATGCAGACGAGGTGGAAAAGCGTTTTCATTATTCCCCTGCTTGATCGTAAAAACCTAGTTTGATCGTAAAACTTGGTTTGAT
>JADHOA010000005.1 GCA_016779185.1 Rubripirellula sp. | reverse complement strand
TGGGCAACGCCAACTGCTGCTAGCGGGTGCGGATCAATTAGTTTCCTATGACCCAATCAAAGGAACGATCCGTTGGACCGCTGATGTTGGAACCGAAGCTATTTGCGGTACCGTCGTGTGGGACGATCGAAGAATCCTGTTTAGCGGCGGTAATCCGATCGCGGGCACTTGGTGTGTAACCGGAGATGGCAAAGCTTCGAAGCTTTGGGAAAATAACGTCATGTGCTACGAACAGTCCCTGCTGACCATTAAAAACCATGCCTTTGCAATTTCCGATAATGGTATCGCTCACTGCTGGCGAACTTTAGATGGTGTCTCTAAATGGAAAGAGAGACTTTTTGGAGGAGGTATCAGCGCCTCTCCGCTGTTAGTTGACGACCGAATCTATGTAGCAACCCAGTCGGGTACCATCTTTGTCATTGCTGCTTCCCCTGATCGATTTGACCTACTTGCTGAAAACTCAAGTGGCGAATCTATCTTTGCGTCCCCCGTCGCCTTGGAAGACCGACTCTATTTCCGCACGGGAATCGGGTTTGGCGACGAACGCAAGGAATTCCTAGTCGCAACCGGCCGCCTAGCAGCTAAAAATGGAATTCGTTAAAAACCCGACGAAAACCACTGTATAAGCGAAGTCCTCAACCTGTTTAAACGAGAGAACAAGAGATGACAGCGGTAGTTAGCGTTTAAAGCCGACTCAGCGATTGACGCTTACGATCGCATCGTTAACGTGTTAGCTCGTTTTAAAGCCCTCCAACCCCGTGTGTTGATTCAAAGTCGACCAATGCTACACAGACTACAACTCTTAGCCGCAGCTTATTTTTTTGCTCTATTGATGACTCCTTTACAGCTCGCTGGCTGTGCGGAACCTAACGACACAAATATAGGGAACGACCGTTTAAGATCTTTGCAGCAAGCCGCGATGACTGAAAATCAAGCTGCTTGGGGTCACTGGGGAAATCGGCCCAATCAGTATCGACACTGGAACCAACACTCCAATCGATTGATTCCAGTCTACACATTCGGAATTACCCTCAATCAATGGAGAGAGCAGGGCAGTAAGTACAGCAATGCAGAAGCATTAAAAACACTCTACGGCGTCGTGCCAACGGGAACACTCAATCCCCATGCTGACTATTACGACCAAACCGATATCTATCACTTGCAATTACAAGCGGTTCAGCAAGGTTATCGACATATTATCTTATTGGTTTTCGATGGAATGGACTGGCAAACATCTCACGCTGCAGCTTCCTACCATCAAAAAAGCGTACCCTACACAAGCGGCAGAGGTCGTGGGCTGCACTTCCTTGACGATTACCGAACCAAGACAGACTTCGCACTGGTATGTACGAGTCCTCTGCTGGGAAATGCAAAACTCGATGTTAACTCGCAAACCGTAGATTCTAGCGACGCCCAGAGTACAGGCGGCTTTGATGTCAACCGTGGTGGACACGCTCCTTGGGCTGAACCGACCACCACGAATTATTTGATTGGCGGAGACCGGGAACAACCACATACCGTTACGGATTCTGCGTCATCGGCAACAAGCATCACTTCGGGTGTTAAAACCTATAACGGATCAATTAATTACTTACCCAATGGAGAACAAATTGTTCCAATTGCCCGAAGGCTCGAACAACAAGCATTCAAAACTGGGATCGTGAGCAGTGTCCCCATCTCTCACGCAACACCTGCCGCCGCCTACGCAAACAATGTCACGCGGAAGGATTACCAAGATATCTCTCGCGACATGCTTGGCCTTCGATCTGTTTCGCACAAGAATCAGCCATTGCGGGGACTAGATGTGGTCATCGGTGGCGGGTGGAGCCCCGACAAGACTGAAGACTCCAGCCAAGGTGCTAATTACCTGTCCGGCAATCGATACCTCCATCAATCAGACATCGCAGCTGTCGATGCAGAACGTGGAGGAAACTACGTAGTTGCGTCTCGAACAAAAAATCGAAGCGGCGCAGAAATTCTGAGCCAAGCGACCACTACGGCAATTGAATCAAATAAACGTCTGCTAGGTTTCTTTGGCACTCAATATGACGGTCATCTACCGTTTCAAACAGCAGACGGAAATTACGACCCAACTGATGACGGAAAAGGCATAGAAACCTACACAAAAGAAGATCGGTTTGAAAATCCAACGCTTGCAGAAATGACACAAGCCGCGCTAACTCATCTTTCGGCGGGAGACAACAAGTTTTGGCTTTTGGTTGAAGCAGGGGACGTTGATTGGGCCAACCATGCCAATAACATCGACAACAGCATTGGAGCGGTTCTGAGTGGTCAGGCAGCATTCGATGTGGTCATGAATTGGGTCGATCAGCATGATGCGTGGGATCACACCGCGGTAATAGTAACCGCGGACCATGGACATTTTTTTGTCAATCAAGATCCTGCCACAATTGCGAATGCAGGATCTGAATCACCCTAGAATCCACTCTAACCATCGACAAAAAGTCATTTCGAATCTGGTGTTTAGATTCTGATCTAAGTAGACTTCGTGTCGGTCATCCACCGGAGTTCGGGATTGAAAGAGTCAGCACTGTGTTTCTGACTTTTACCCGACCACCGGCGTGTGACAATTTTGCTTTTGTCAAATAACAGGCGACCCGCAAAAAATCATGCAAGGCATTTGATTTGCGGCGAAACCTTCCTCTTTGCCAACGCTCGTTGGCGTGGAAAAGATCACACGTGAGCTCGGAACCGATCGTTACAGATAACTATCCGACTGAATCTCAATTAGGTGCTGACCAATCCGGTCGACTTGCATCCTGCCAAGAATCGATCGGCTATTCATTTAAAGACATCTCGCTTCTGCAATCGGCCTTGACCCATGCCTCGGGCGCTTCACACCGTTTAGCGAGTAACGAGCGTCTCGAGTTTCTCGGGGATGCGGTTCTCGGAATGGTGGTCTGTGAATGGCTTTTCGAGGAGTTTCCCGATTACAACGAGGGAGATCTGACAAAAATTAAGTCAGCGGTGGTCAGCCGAAGAACTTGTGGGAGAGTTGCGAGAGAAATGGGCCTTGATCATTGCCTCATTGTAGGGCGTGGAGTCACCCGCAATCACAGCTTCCCACGTTCACTCGTGAGCGATGTGTTTGAATCGATCATCGCTGCCATCTACCTGGATAGTGACATCGAGACTGTCAAAGTCATCATTAGACGGTGGCTCAAGAATGAAGTTATCAGTGCGATAGCGAATCAGGGAGCAGGGAATTTTAAATCAGCTCTTCAGCAGTTTGCGCAGCGAGACCTAGGTCACACGCCCATTTACAAACTAATTAAAGAGTCTGGACCCGATCACTGTAAAAACTTTTTGATCACAGCAGTAATCGATAACAAACAATTTCCTGCTGCTTGGGGCACGAACAAGAAAGAAGCAGAGCAGAAAGCTGCTTCAAATGCCCTCGCTCAACTTCAGGATCAAGCCATTCCTTATCCAGCTGACCAGAAGGTGGCGGACCAAGATTAGCTACTTTTCAGAATCTGCTGGATTGATTTCGTACCCCGTGGGTAACGCAAAAGGTACGTTTGAAGACGAATTATTCAACTCAGAAGCTGGAACAGTTGCCGAAAGTACGCCGTCCGTACTACTTGACTTGTCCATGACCTGAGAGATGGGCCTGGCTGCAGTTCTTGCAACTGGACCTGACTCATCGCGCAAGTCGAGACCTGCCAACATCTCCCTCGTGCGGTCTACCGCCCGGCGAGTTGCAACATCATCTGCGGCAAGAACTTCATACTTCATCACCTCGCTTAGGTGCTTTCGCGCTTGGACGAGTTTACCGGATTGAAGGTAGAGGTATGCCATGTTGAAGTGGGCGACGGCTGGCTGATTGTTCTTAGACAATATATTCAAAGCAGCTTGCTCTTCCTGGTTGTCAAACAGAACACTCGCAAGATTATTCGAATACCGCGAGTTTCCGGGGCTCAGTTCCAATGCCTTGGACAGATGTTCAATGGCTGTCTCGGATTGGCCAAGTTTACTCAGTGTCAACCCTAAGTCATTTTGCAAGCCAGCATCCTCTGGAATAAGTGTGGCGGCTCGCTGAAAGTATTTAGCTGCGTCGGCATAGTTTTGCTGACGAAAATGCAACCGGGCAACACTTTTCAATGCAGAACTGTCATTCGGCTCCACCGTCAAAGCTCTGGTGTAACTCTCCATCGCTTTTCCAAGGTCACCGGTCGACTCCCACAATTGGCCGTTGGCGAGATAAACCTCGGCGTTCACCTTTTCTGGCTGGTTCGACAAACTAAGCGGATCATTTTCTGCACGCTCAGATGGTGATTTCTCTTCCTTGCTATTCGTGAAAATTCCAGTGACAGCGCTGGTGGTTGAACTCCAGGCTTTTTTTGCTGAAGCGGTAAATCCGGCGCCTTGAATGACACCATCTTCCGAATCAACCGTCTGAGAAGCGGTTGCAATCTTTGGCACAGAGTCGTCGGACGATTGGGTCACACCAGCGGGGTCGTTGGCGGAAAACGGATTCAAGGTATTCCAAGCTAAACTCTTCGTGGAACACCCTCCCGATCCTAGCATCAAGACAGATGCCGATGCGAGGATGATTTTAATCCTAAGTTGATGGAATTTCCTCACGGACGATCTCCTCCGTTCATTCCTGTGGCCAATTACGGAACCACTACTGATGCACACCTACTTACGTCAATCTTGTATCGGCATGCACAATCACTACACTTTAACCAACATGCATTAACAGACCTTCTATAACGACTTTGCAACCAGTGCGACGTGCGCGATCGAGCTTGCTAGCGTTTACCGAGAGGGCGACGACGCCCCGACGCCCGGTTGGCCGGTGGTACTTTGATCTGGCAATTTGGGCGCTGCCATATGGTCCATCCAATCGCGATTGATTTTAGTAGCCCACGAGCCAGAAATGGTTGGAGGAGAGGTTTCGGTCACAAAGATTTGAGGCGTAATCGAATCGCTGCCAAAAGATTCGATCGCGATTGTCACAGCTTCGATGCGCGCCTGCGTTTCTTCTATCGTATTGGCTCTCATAATGAAAACCTGACGCCTTGACTCAGGTGCTTGAGTGGCAATCCAGTGCAGCCTTCTCTGACCCGCACTCAACAAACTTCCATCTCCTGGTCGGAACAAGTCGTTTCCAATGGTGTTATGCAACCTCCAGCCATTTGATTTCATTATTTCAAAGGGCTTTTGGACATCATGGACGTCGGCTTGCTGAAAAGGCTGGGGCCAATCATTGTTCTTGTGGAAGCCAACATGTATTTGATGCCAGAAGCTTTTCCAATCAGCCGAGGCTGGATCAGATCCACAGATCAAGGCGGTGAAACCGAATAAAAGAATGCGAAAAGACTGTGTCATCCTGACCACGCTCCCGTTTGAATACCTTGTGGTACCCGTTGATTTACCTCGCTAGACGTCCGTGTCTTTAGTGGTTATCGGGGAATCACAATAGCTAACTTGGAAACAGTTGGCCTGACTGGTCATTTCGACACAACCGTCAAAGTCTAAAGGTCATCCATTTTCACAATGTATTTTTGACCACCGAATTCAACGCAATCACCCTCAGTGAGTTGCTTACGCCGTCGAGTTTCGACCTCTGAGTTAACCCTAATTTCACCTGACTGAATTCTAACCTTTGCCTCGCCACCCGTTCCGACCAGTCCATGGCATTTTAAAAAGTCATCTAGTCGAACCGTGTTCGGAGGAGGAACAAAATCGCTTGGTAAACTCATTTTCTATCTCGTAAGAAACCGGCAGTGCTTGATCGGTATAAGATACACAAAAGCAAAGGTACACCCATCTGAAATTCAGGAATCAAAGTTGGGCACGTCGTAAGGACTTCAAGACAAGGGTACACCCCACTTCACTCCTCCCAATCCAGATATTGGGCTCAATCTCGAATTACCAGCGTTACGCACCCTCACCATCAAGATCATTGTCGCATGAAACCGATTACCGAATCTCCTTGGTACCGACGCATTGGACCAGGATTAATTACTGCGTGCGTCGTTATTGGGCCCGGAAGCATCGTGACCAGCTCGACTGTAGGAGCAAAGTCCGGTTATTCAATGCTTTGGATCGTGGTTTTTGCTGTTGCTTTTCAATTCACTTTTATGACTCTCGCTAGTCGGCTTGGAAGCGTCGAGTCCAAGTCCATTGGCGACATGATTCGAGACAGAAAGAAAGGATGGCTAGCGATTGCCGTTGGAATAGCGGTGTTCTTCATTTCCGCTGCATTTCAATCCGGAAATAATATGGGTGTCGCGGCAGTATTCGAAGCATTGTTACTTTCCAAGGATGATCCAAGCCAAAAACGATTACTCATTTCTTGTTTAGTAGTTTTGTTTAACGCAGGAGCAATCGTTTTCCTATTTGCTTTCCGAAATCTCTATCAAGTCGTTGAGCGAATGATGATGTTTTTGGTGGCGCTGATGCTCTTGAGTTTTTCTGTCAATCTTTGGACGTTAGCGCCACAACCCGCTGCCATGGTTAAAGGATTTGTTCCGCGTCTAGATTTATTAGACATAAATACGCTTGGTCTTGTCGGCACGACGTTTGTCATTACAGCCGCCTACTATCAAGCCTATTTGGTGCGGCAAAAAGGCTGGACAATGAATGATGTCGCGAGTCGATCAATAGATGTTCGTATTGGTGCCTCAATCATGGCAATCATCACCATCATGCTCATGTCAACCGCGGCAGCTGGTCTTCATTCGGAAACCGGTAGCATCATTAGCCTGTCCAATCCAATTGAAATCGCCAGAGCGCTAGAGCCAACCTTTGGCGAAACAGGGAAACTCATTTTTTGCTTGGGTCTATTCTCAGCTGCTTATTCGTCTTTTCTAGTCAATTCCATGATCGGTGGATTTGTCCTTTCCGATGGATTAAATCTAGGCTGCTCGCATGAAGATCGATGGCCAAAAATATTAACAAGCTTGGCACTTCTTACAGGAATGGCCGTTGCGGTCGCGGCGATCTATTTTGATTTCGATCGCACGCCAACCATCATTGCTGCAAATGCGGTGACGGTGGTAGGCGCACCATTGGTTGCCATTGTGTTGGTTTGGCTTTCCAGCAAGAAAGAACTGCTTGGTAAGCATGCAGCTGGAAATTTGCTTAAGTGGTTCTCGTACCTAGGTGTTGCACTGCTGTTCGCTATGGCAAGCAAAACCTCTTTCATTACGCTTCCCGAAAGTATCAAAAAATACCAATCTAACTCTTCGGCTGAATCCAGTTCCGACCAAAACCCTACATTCAGAGCAAACGGCGATTAAAGCGGTGTAAGAATTCGTTTGTGCTCGATAGATTGCTACAAACCGTTTCAAGAGAAACGAACCAACGACGGTGCGTTGCAACCCAAGAAAACAATGATCAGAGTATTCAAACCTATCAGGTTATTTGTTGAGATAGCGAGTGTTTGCTATGATCCGCAACCAAATTCCCTTTTACGCGTGTGAGCGAACACAATTTTGGATCATTAAGTCTGAATGAGCGCAGACCCCCTAAAAGCAAGCTCGTTCCGAGCTCATCAAGTCTATCCTCCGCTAGTCGACAAAGTCGTCGTGCTAACCGGACCGACCGCATCGGGAAAATCTGCCATTGCAATTGAGCTAGCCAAACAAATCAACGGCGAGATCTTGTCGCTCGATTCAATTGCTGTCTATCAGAAAATGGATATTGGAACGGCTAAGCCGAGTCTGGAAGAACAACAAGAGATACCCCATCACTTAATTGACCTTGTTGAACCAAACCAGGACTACAGCGTGGCCTGTTATCTCGACGCTGCCCATAGGGCGGTGAAGGAGATTCGTAGCCGAGGGCGAACACCTATTTTTGTTGGCGGCACCCCGATGTTCCTCAAGGGAATTCTTAGGGGCTTTAATCCCGGTCCACCGGCAGACTGGGAATTTCGCAAAGCAGTCGAAGCAGATCTGGAACGATACGGTATCGAATCTTTGAAACAACGCCTGGTCCAAGTAGATCCGTTGGCGGCCTCACGCATTCACGCTTCGGATACGCGTCGAATGATTCGAGCATTGGAGTATGCGAGAATAACCGGAACGCCTATAAGTCATCAACAAACTCAATTCGACTCCACGAGAAACGCCGATGAATGCAACGTCTTTGGCTTAGCGTGGTCAAGGGAAACATTACATCTTCGCATCAATCAACGTGTGGATGCGATGTTTGAACTGGGGCTAATAGAAGAGGTGAAATCACTCTTGCTGGAGTACAACCATTTGTCCCGAACCGCTTCACAAGCCGTTGGATACCGAGAAGTCATCGACGGGATTGAACAAAGACAATCCAATGATTGGATGCGGGAAAACGTCGCAGCCCACACACGGCAACTAGCGAGACGGCAAGAAACATGGTTCCGTTCATTTCAAGAGATTACTGCGATACCAATGCTGGAAGACTTTGATTGCTCTACATTGGCGAGTCACTTACGTGAGGTAATGCGCTGACTAAATCGGGACTTCCATTGTCTTGTCAAAATCTTGCTAGGTTCGATCAAACGACACAACGTCGTACTCTCTAAGTGACCAATCCCTCGGTCACAGCCATGAATACATCTTCAAGTGTTGGCTCGCGATCATGGAACGATAATAATTTCACGTTTTGCGCAATGAACTTTTCGAGCAACTCAGCCACTTGATCGTCTCGCATCTGCAACTCTGCTATTACGCGATTACCTGCAACCTCTAGTGCTGTGAGTTGTGGTGAACTCCTAAGTATGGATAGACCTTTCTCCATCTCAGTAAGAAAGTGGATTTCAATGATGCGGTTTCGGCGAACCTGTTTATAAATGGTTGATATGGAACCGTGCGTCAGCAGTTTTCCTCTCTCCATAATTCCTATTGAAGTACAGCAATCAGCAAGTTCGGTCAGAATATGACTGCTTATTAGAATGGTCTTTCCCATTGCCCGAAGCTCTTTCAGCAATGCCTTTACCTCTACTCGAGCTCGCGGATCAAGTCCACTCGCTGGTTCATCTAGAATCAACACGGGGGGGTCATGAACCAAGGTCTTTGCAAGGCATAGACGTTGCTTCATGCCTCTTGACAAACCATTCACAAAATCATTTCGTTTGTGTCCCAAATCAAGCAACTCAAGAACGTTTGCAATAATTTTTTTCCTTTGATTCTTATCAATTCGATAGGCAACAGCGAAAAAATCCAGAAACTCCCAAACTTTCATTCCGTCATAAACACCAAAATGATCAGGCATGTATCCGATTGCTTGTCGAACTCCGATTGGGTCTGACATCACATCGCAACCTGCAACTTCACCAGAACCGCGGCTGGCGTGGAGTAGTGTCGCCAAAAAACGAATGGTAGTACTCTTGCCGGCACCATTTGGACCGATGAATCCAAAAGTCTCACCTGCTTCAATTTTCAAATCAATGCAATCGACAGCAGTGAATTCACCGTAATCTTTACCAAAGGCTTTTAATTCAATCATTTGAACTCAAATCCCCTGATGGTTCATTGATTGTGGTCGTTTTCTGATCTCTGCTCAGATTCGCAACCAATCCCGTCATTAAATTCACATCGGGAATGGGTGCTGGCCAATTGGCATAGCCAAGATGGACAACGACAAGCGTTTGGCCGTGTTGCTGATCCATTGGCGGCTGAGTGTTCATTCCATCAATTGCGCCATCATAGAGTGCAACCAGCTTTGCGGCTCCGCGTGGCATGGTGCGTCCAGTTGCCAAGCTATTCAAAAGTTCTTCCTGTGACTGCAGTTCCAAATCGGAAACACCAGTCTCGTCAAATAATTCAAACTTCAATATTGCTTGCTGCGATGAACCCAAGTCTCGAAGTATCGCCTTTTCAAGCCGACCATCTTCTTTTCTTCGGATTACCATACCGTCTCTTAAGTGAAGATCGCTCTGATTGTTGATGCGATCATCAGCAGAAAGAACTATCGAACCACCAAGTTCAATCATCTGCTCAACTCGCAAAACACGTGCTTGATTACTTCGAATCAGAAAATCATCGAGGGAGATCGCTCCTGTACGCTCAAGCTTCAGTGTTGATGGATAACTCGCCACATCAACTTCCCCACCAAGAGTTGGCTCAATCGACACATCCGATGAGGCAAAGTCTATTTCGTAGTTTGTTGACAAGGAATTGTATACCGCAACGAGGCGAGTGAGATGGGCACGCGAATATTTGCCATGTACTTCTAAAAGGGAAAGTTCATGGCGACTACGAGCGAATCCAATATCGAGCTGGATTGCGTAGGCCACAACCACCACACCAGCAATAGCGATGACTGGTGTCGCCAACCAAAACCATTCCAATCGGTTAATGAGGCGAAAAAGAATGTAATTAATGGGAATCAGAACAATTAAGTAAGAAAACAGAATGACCATCGCGGTCGCAGCTTCAGGAACCCGAATACTGGACCGCTCGCGAAGGACGTCAGCACCGAATCGAATGAAGTCGCTATCATGACGCCATCCAGAAATTCCTGACACTGGATCAACGGCCGTAAACGGATCTGGAAAAGCGGTTTTCTCTTGGCTCAGCTGACCTTCGGTTTCGCTGGCAGAAAGCTTTGCATCCCGTGCGATAATCCGAAATCTTGTATTAAAGGTTGGATCTGCTGCCTCTACCTGCTGATCGGGATAATATTGGGTAAAAACAGGCTCATCGAATTCATCTTTCAAAACACGGATAGCACGTCGTGGCCGTCCTAAAATTGCGGAATTAAAAAAACTGTCGAATGATTGCCAGTTCGTTATCCAGTCACTTGTTAGATCAAACCGAGACTGAATGACGTGACCTCGCCCTGCAGGTAAACGCACCAGCAAGTTATTACTTGCCATCACATAGTTTGCGTCATCCTTTAATTTTCCGACAAATGAGATTCCACCTGTGTATTGACCAAGTACAGCTATCTGCTTTTCGAGGCTGGAGTCATTTGGCACAGCGGAATCGAGAAGAAGATTCTTCGCTTCTTCAAAATCCAGCTCAACTCTCGATTCCATCTCCATTGGAACTAGATCTGCAAGAGCAGAGAAGGACAAAGCCTCAGAAGGTGCTGCGCCATTGAGCACAAGCAAACCACCAAACCGTATCCAATCAGATATCGCCAGTTGCTGCCGTGGTGTGATTATCTCAATCGGTAAATCATCCCAGAGAATTACACCGGTGGCGGTCAGATCCAACATGGTCTCTGGAAGAGGAACTTGGCTCCGATTATCAGAGATGGTGATCACGCGGAAATTAGGTTCTGATTTTGATACTCGAAACGGGTCGGATTGAAATCGAACCCAATCAGCTCTTTGTAAGCCAGTAAAACGTTCTGGCCGAGTTGTGAAGATCAGAAAAAAATACTCTTGCGACTTCAAAATTTCGTCGTTGTTTATCACTCTCCTCATGCCGGGCAACTCAACAGGTTGTCCCGAAATTTTTAGCTGACTATCAACGA
This sequence comes from Rubripirellula sp., assembly GCA_016779185.1. Classification (GTDB taxonomy): domain Bacteria; phylum Planctomycetota; class Planctomycetia; order Pirellulales; family Pirellulaceae; genus Rubripirellula. The sequence goes on along the minus strand of JADHOA010000005.1, from coordinate 28,478 downwards.
AATAAAAATTTTCTCTATCGCGATCAGATTGTTGGGGTAGTAAACGAAAGTCGACTTCTCGCCACTGTCCTCTTGGAAGTATCACCTCTCGATTGACCCGAAGATCTTCCTCTGCTCCAACACGATCGGTTCTGGATCGCTTGATTCGAGAAGTAAATTCACCGCGAGCATCCGACGCTGTACTCTTCAGTCTCTGACTCGCGGCAATCCAATGCGATGGCTTAATCCCAATCGGACGGTCATCGTCTGACGGGTAGGTGCGTATGGATTGACTCTGATAGAGGCGTTCCGATTGAGACTGATCGTTTTTAGTGTTTGGGTTGCTGGTACGACAACCTTCACACCCAACCAAAAAGGGGAAAAGTAGCACGACCAACCACAAACCAGTGCGATAATGATTGCGATCCGTCGACTCTACAACGTGTCGTTTAATGCTAGAACCAGATGTCACCAACCCATCACCATGTTGGATTCAATCACCTTTCTTGCCTGCTCTAAATCACTACCGGTTTCCATGCGATAAAGTCGAATCGCATTGACCTTATCGCCAGAGGACCGACTGAGACATTCTCGAGCAATCACACAGGGATCGAGATCTGAATGAATCAAACCCAGCGCACCTTTGCTAATGACCCAAGTATCTCTCGGTCGCTTGGTTAATCGAACGAGTTGATCAGTCGGATAAGCATCGGCTACTACCGCCCTTGCCGCCGACTCATCGTCTGCCCACGTAATAATAATGTGAGCATCTGTTTCAATCTCGAACAATGGCATCCAACAAACTCCTGACACTGAGTTAGCGTTTGAGAAAGCATCTAGCCCCCTCGCGATCACGTCATCATAACGCCCTACGAGTTAGGGTAAAACACTTCGGCCGAGATGACACGGCTACTCAGTTCGACTTATTTCAATCCACCAGCGTCACCTACCAGTCGTTAGATCCTAGACATCGTGGTAACAGACTTAAAAGGAGTGGCAGGATCAATTTCGCTACTGTTCGACAATCAATCATGAGAAAAAGCAATTCTTAGGCGTTGATGTTCGGTAGTTTTGATCGATCAAAGAATCTCCCAATAGTTCAGAGAACACGGGCTGAATATACTTCTCTTCACCGATTCCAAGTGTAGTGGTTAGGGATTTCCCATCGACGCGTCCTACCTCCACATCGAAGCAAAATTCTCGTTGGAGTTACTGATTGACGGACGACCTCTTCCAAAAAGAAATCCGAAGAGAACGATGAACCCAGCAATCAACTCCAATAGGATTCGGACAGGCGACCTCAAAACGCCAACAAATCGCTCGCGTCCCGAAGAACATGATTAAAACACCTTCCAACCTGGTGTTTTATGGAGCGTTGGTAATTATTGAGGCTGGGGTTGGCGATTGAAACCAAATTGATGCATCCAGCGACTCCGAAGCACCTCTTTCATTCAAAACATACGCCAATTACAAGACTTCCTTGATACGCCACCGCTCTTTTTCCGCTTGGGAGAGATGGTAAAAACCCGACAATCCCGTTGATCTGCAGAGCCGTCACGGTGTTTTGCAAAACAAATCGTTTTGGGTCGAAATGTCGGTCTTGCGGCAGAATAAACTGCCGATATAATCCTGCATCTCGGCAACGATACCGACCTTTGGCGCGGTAGCTCAATTGGTTAGAGCCCCGGACTGTCGATCCGGAGGTTGCGGGTTCGAGTCCCGTCCGCGTCGCTTTGTTGCCGATTTCTCGCCGTTTCTGGCCTACCGAGAAGCTTATTTCTTTATTCGACAGTTTCTCTGCATCACTTTGCTAGCATATCCGCGAAGACGATATGCGATGGGTTCCCCACAGGCTGGTAATGGCCAGTGAAATCTAGCCCCCCTGTCTGCTGATCGACGCGAAAAACCACCACGTTGTCGGCTCGTTGGTTACAACAATAAAGAAAGTGCCCGGAGGGATCGAAATGAAAACTTCGTGGATAGTTCCCGCGGGTCCAAACTTCTCCTTGGTAAGACAAGGAACCTGTCTCCTGAACGGCATAGATTGCAATCGTGTCGTAAAGTCGATTGCCTGCGTAAACAAACTTCCCATCGCCGGAAACAAGAATCTCGGAGCAAAAATTACTGCCCGAAAAACCAGGAGGTAATGTGCTCCATGAATCTTGGTAACGAAGCGTTCCGTCAGAACCGTCGTAATGGAAAAAGGCGACTGTCGAACCTTCCTCCTGAACGGAATAGAACCAACGACCATTTGGATGGAAATGAAAGTGCCGGGGACCATCACCGGGTGGTAACGAAACATAACCCTGCTTTGTCGGCTTTAGCTGGCCTGTTGTGTCATCAAAATCCCACACAAAAATTCGATCAAGGGCTAAATCAACATGTATCACATGCCTGCCTTCAGGATCAGATTGAATCATGTGGGCGTGCGTGCGGTCATGACCACTAAATGCAAAACTTCCGTCGGGAGCATTTGTGGCAATGGTTGGGCCGATTTCCCCTTTGTCCTCTACCACGCAGACAGGTTCGCCCAACCGACCATCTGCGAGCACCGGAAGTACAGCAACAGATCCCCCAAAATAATTCGCAACAAAGAGAAATCGCTCAGAAGGGTGCAAGCTAACGTAAGTCGGGCCATCTCCTCCAGACGGAACGGTATTCAACTTTGATAATGATCCATTGTTCTGATTAATCAAAAACGAACTAACGCTACCTTCTTTGGCACCGTTCCAGCGATCTGTTTCGTTTGCAGAGTAAAGATGCGTACGACCTTGATTGACCACCAAACAACTGGGACTGTTACCCATTGGCACAATAGACGACGGTGTCAACGCACCGGTTTGACGATCAACCGAAAAACAATGAATACCTTTCCCATTGCCGGGTGGTAAATCAACCTGAGTCGGCAAAACATCTCCTAGTGGTGAACTAAATGTTCCTACATACGCCATGAGTGGAACACTAGGAGAATCTTGCGAGCTAACCCTAGCACCACCAACTACCATTGCTAAAAAGAACAACACTAAATATCTAAAACACCACAAATCTCCGCCAAGGAAATTGCCTAGATAGTTCATTTATTTGTTCCTATCAGCGAATTAAAAACCTAGATAATCAAGCCGCTCGTTGTCTTCAAGCTAAGACTGTCTAATGACACCCTCTAAGGAAGCAATGGTCAATATCCAGAAAGCCGCTGGTTAGCGGCAGTTCGTGAATCAATCGCTCGGTCATCTGCTTTCTTTACCACGTAACGAAGCAAAAATGGCTGCATGATCGTCGTGTCACCGACAAAGATCCGCTCCTCATCGCGAACTTGAATCTCTTTATTTTCTCGACTCACGTAAATTTCGTGAAAGTCTTTCAACGGAAGAATCCACATACCATTCCGCGTCTCATCAAATGCACACACATAAGCAAATCGATCTTTCAGTAAGTGCTCAATTCGAAGGTCCCGATCCATCGAGAGTGGCACGACCTCGAGGGAATGTGTCACCAGTGCGGTACCAAAAGTTGCATCGGGCAGATCCTGTAAAAGAAGGTTGACACCACCCGTTGTTGTGAAGAGAACTCGTTGGTAGTTGGGATCAGCATACTCGTCGTAGGCCCCAAAAAAGAGTTCATGAACATCGATATCGACATAGTCTTCGGCGATGGGTAATCGATCTAAATAAAAAAGAAGGCGATAGGCTGGATCGTGCTGATCGCGAATTGCATTAACCCAGCCCGCCTTACCATCGTTCTGTGGACCGGATTGATAAATCGATCGCAAGGTTGGGTGTGCAGCGACCAATTTAGACATTGCATCCCTGCGATTTGCCGCAGCTACGTAATCTTTTGTGATATTAGATTCACCACTATCTGTCATTATTCAAATCCAATCCAACATTAAATCCGCACCACCATCAATGATGGGCCAACGATCCTGTCATGGGTGAGTACCCAATCTAATGCGATACTAGTTTTCCGACCACTGATTGGTCAGCTTATTTGTCACCAAAAAGATCAGATCCTTTTTATTGGGATTCTTTCCACCTTAAAAACCCGTGACTCTGACATTGGTTGTCCTTTGAAAGAACTCTCAAGATACGACCGAATTACTTCAGAAAAAAATCCCCCACAACAATGCTTGCGGGGGATTTTCACGATAAACACCACAGGGGTGTTAGCTGAACAACATTTTTCTTGGTTTGCTGCGACTCAAAGATACTACGGCGCCTCCGCATCATCTTGACCACCTAAAACGGTCTCGAGTTTTGCAATAAATTTTTCGGGCTCACCGAGAAGCGTGTCTCTGCATCCTTCACAGCAAATCCAAATATTGGTTCCCTTGACATCCACCTTTTCTGGTGCGCCCATCGAACCCAACGGCTCACCGCCAACAAGGCAATTCTTTTGTGCCAAAACCGATTCACGATCTTCGTCGGTCAAACTCGCCAACACTTTTGCAATTTCGGCAGACTCCCCATCGTCCGCATGGCCATGGTCTGCGTGATCGTGATCATCATGTGAATGATCTCCATGATCATTCTCCGTATTGGATGGCTGACTATCGACCACGGTATTTTTTGTTTCACCAGTGCACCCTGCAAAGCAAAAAATGGTCATTGAAACGGCCAACCAACAAGCTAATTTTGAATTAATTTTCATGCGTCTTTCCTCGAAACTTTTTGTCATTAGAAAGCTATTCTCAAGAGTTCAACACTGTGATGTTGACGACTGTAATATTCCACCTGCCTACCGATACGCGTGGAATCCGGTAGGCAAGATCTTCTGAAATAGCCACCTATTCTAATTGTTGTGACGAATGAATTCGTTTTGGCAATCTATTTAAATTGTCTCAAGTTCAATCATGCCCGGCAACTCGTCGCAACCGCTTCAAGAACAACAAGCCTAAACAGCTAACTCGGTACAAACAGTGCGACGCGTTCTGACATAGCTTCGTGACGATAGTTTGCAAAATCTCAACCTGAACAATCAATTAAGAAGAAGCGCTAAATGTGATGTCTCAAGGCGATTGATTCTCAACCTCTTTCTAACTACTCGTCTTCTGTAAGACTCCGAGCCACACGCTGAATCGCTGACCCATCGGGGCAGGATGCCCCTCACCGTGTCATTTTGCCCCGACCCAATGGGCGTAGGATCAAATCTTGTTGCGATTTACGTTTGGCACAAGAACTGCTTGCTCTCTTAATCGCATACGGCTTCGGACTCCTAACTTTGCTCCATACAAGGAAAGAATCAATGAATATGCAAAGCAATGAAATGAGGGCAAAAGAATTACCCTCACCCGAACAAATATCAGCAAGATCCGCCGTTATTCGAAAACGCTGGAGTCGTCAAACCGAAAATCGTCGACGCGTTGGCGGTGATCATTCATGGCGAGTTCCCAACATTGACCTCACTGATCTTGATTTCTCTTTGACTAAAGTTGCCTGACCAACAAACCAAATCATTATTTTTTTTCGAACATGCGGTCTCAAATCATTTTCTCAATCACTCCACTCGCAACATCTCGATGAACCATGAAACATAAAATTACTTACTACCTTGTAGCCGGATGCTTGGGTTTATTAGCCCTAACGATTTGGACTGGCAAATCAGACGCTGAGACAAACAGTCAGCGACCACTGAAATCTCTTAATCCGTCTCAACAGGAGGCCTTGGCACACGCGAACCATCTATCAGTGGCATTTCAATGTGTCGCCAAAGAAGTTTTGCCTTCGGTGGTCGCGATCGAATCAATCAGAAACCAAAGAGACGGCCAAGGTGTTTCGCACCTACCAGAGGGAAGGCTTCACATCCCATCGATGGGCTCTTCGGGCTCACATTTTTTTGATGACTTGCTTGAGCAACTGCAGAATTCACAAAATCCAACCGGCCGAACCATACCCAACCAAGCTCCCTTGGTTAGTGGCATCGGTACCGGAGTGATCATTGATTCCGCAGGTATCGTGATGACCAATCATCATGTCATCGCGGACGCCGACAAGGTGCGTATCAGAACCATGGACGGACGAGAATTCTTAACAGATGAAATCCTTTCTGACCCTAAAACAGATATTGCTATTTTGAAAATTAAAGATCCTAAGAACCTTACCGCTGCAATTCTTGGGAACAGCGATGAATCGGGTGTGGGGGAGTGGGTCCTAGCATTAGGTCAACCGTTTGGCCTCGAGAACTCCGTCACGGCCGGGATAATCAGTGCAAAGCAAAGAGGCATCGGGATCACTGCTAGAGAAAGTTTCATCCAAACCGATGCAGCGATTAACCCAGGCAATAGCGGTGGTCCGTTAGTGAACCTACGAGGCGAGGTCATCGGCATCAATACCGCCATTCATTCACGAAGCGGTGGCAACAATGGAATCGGTTTCGCTATTCCGGCGAACCTTGCGAAGTGGGTCTCTGAACAATTGCTCGAGAAAGGCGGAGTGAATCGAGCGTATCTCGGAATCGCCATGCAGTCCTTGAATCCAAAACTAGCGGAACACCTTAATGTCGGTCCGCGTGAGGGCGTGGTAGTAACAGAGGTGATTCCCGGCAGCCCCGCTGACCAAGCTGGCATACAGATTGGAGATGTCATCACACATCTAGGTTCGCAGGCGATCAAGAGCCCAAAAGATTTACAACTGGCAGTTGAACAATCAGCCTTTGGTAGTGAAAATCCCATTCAAATGGTACGCAATCAGAAGCCAATCGAAGTCACCTATGTTGCTCAACCGAATCCAAATCAGAATCAAACGCTCAGTGAACTATCGGATTCTTACACAAAGCCAAAGTCTGATAAATTACTGGGCATGAACTTATCTGCAAAAGCAGAGCATTCAGATGCCAACAGTGAAGTCGTAGGATTACGAGTAATATCGGTAGAAGCCGATGGAAACGCTGCACAGGCGGGGATCAGCAATGGAACGTTGCTGATAGAGGCAAATCACATCACGCTGGATTCAATCGACATACTTCATAGGATATTTGATTCGGCTACCCAAAAAGGAGATCAATCGATTTTGGTTCTCGCTGAAAATAACGGCATAAGGAAATTTGTTGTGATTCCGATCGCCTAAAAAAATGATTACACAAACAAGTAAGACCATGGGCGACACGTTCTCCGCCCATGGTCAGCTTCATTTATCTAGCTCATGATGCCTGATATCTTATGGCTGTATCACACCAAGGATAAAGTAAACCTATTGGTACAGCTGATTTTAAAAATGGAATTTCTCAGATTAGGTTTTGATCGGAAATGCGACTCGCAGCCAAGCTAATCCTTCTATTCCTAGCTGGCATTTTTTTACTGGTTAGTTTTTTTGCTTATGCCACGATCGAATCTGATCGTAAGCTTGCATTGCTAGAACACCAGCAACAAGCAAAGGTTATTGCGGAGGCGCTCGAGCAAGATCCGCAACTACCATCGAGCAGCGAATTCTTGGACGCTTCTATTAATCCTTACCTAGCACCTTTAAAAATCAGATCTCGAATACGCGTGATTGAACTAGGTACCGACACCTTCGAAACAGCATTCGGAAAACCGCCTGAAATCATCCTCAAGGAACAAGAGATCACATCGATCTATCGGATTGATGAATCGGGCCAAAAAAGATTTTACACCTACTTACCCCTATCCACGATTAACAGCAAGGAAAGCGTGGAACGCGGCCTTGAAATATCTGATGCGGATTTAGGTGATACCCAACGCTTGCGACGCTCACTTGTTTCGTCTCTTCTCGCGTTTCTGGGTATAACAACTCTTTCCGCTTCAATCATTTGGATCGGAGGGCTCAAGATGGTGGGAAAGCCGCTTAACGCATTAACAGAGAAAGTGCATCGAATTGGTCAAGGCGACTTTTCATCTCCCTTGACATTGAATTCAAATGATGAACTCGCAGATCTAAGCCATGCCATCAACGAAATGTGCGATCAACTAGAACTGCAGAGAAAGACGATTGCTAGTGAATCAAAATCAAAAATCGAGGCGTTAGAGCAACTGCGTCACTCGGATCGACTCACTAGTGTGGGTCAAATGGCGGCAGGATTTGCTCACGAAATCGGCACGCCTCTTAATGTTGTTTTGGGTCGCGCAGAACTTATTGTGAGCGGTGAACTCGATGTAGCCGATGTCAAAAAAAACGCGGTGACTATCAAAGAGGAGTCTCTACGCATTTCAAAAATCGTGCGAAGCTTACTTGATTTTTCGCGGCCGCAAAAACCCCAGCGTAGTCTTGTATCAATCAACCAGCTTGCGTCAAAAACCGTTGACACAATGCAACCGCTAGCGACAAAACAAGGTGTCCGGATTCAAATAAACCCGTTAGCGAGTGATCTTACGGTTTCTATTGATTACGCCCAGATCGAACAAGTTTTCACCAACCTCCTGATCAATGGAATTCACAGCATTCAGGGGGATGGTTTGATTGAAATTAACCTGCTCACTCAACAGAAACTTTCACCAGATAATATGGGCGCTGATTCACAGCAATGCATCGTGATTGAATTTCGGGACAGCGGAACAGGCATTCCTTCGGAACATTTAAATCAGATTTTTGATCCATTTTTTACAACGAAAACCATTGGCGAAGGTACTGGTTTAGGCCTTGCAATCGCGCATGGAATTGTCAAAGAACATCTTGGTTGGATAGAAGTACAGAGCACCGTAGGCCAAGGAAGCACTTTCCGAGTCTACATACCCACTGACAGTACCTATAAATCATGACAATCGAAGCACACAAACAGCGAATTCTGATCGTTGATGATGAATTATCAATGTGCCGATTAGTTGAAGAAGTACTCTGCATGATAGGATTCAACTGCACCTCCATCCAGAATGCACATGACGCCTTAGAAGCCATAACGACGGAAAAATTCGACGTGGTAATCACCGATCTCAAGATGCCACACATCTCTGGCCTCGAACTATGCGAGAGAATTCATCAAATCTTTCCCGACCTTCCCGTTATTATCATGACGGCGTTTGGATCAATGGATTCCGCAATTGAGGCGATGCGACGAGGCGCTTATGACTTTGTTACCAAACCGTTCGAACTTGATTTGTTGCGGCACTGTGTAAAACGTGCTGCACAGCACCATGACCTAAGGCAACAAATACAATTCCTCGAAGAAAAGCAAAACCATTGCTCGATAATTTCTTCACTCGTTGGAGACAGCGAGGTGATGTGCGAACTGCGAGCAACAATCGCTAAAGTGGCTCAGAGTAGTGCGTCTATTTTAATTACCGGAGAAAGTGGTACCGGCAAAGAACTTATTGCGCAATCCATTCACAAAAATAGCAACCGAAGTAAAAAACCTTTCATCGCAGTAAACTGCGGCGCTATCTCAGAGACATTACTTGAAAGCGAATTGTTTGGCCATGTGAAAGGAGCTTTTACCAATGCGGAGCAGGACAGGCGAGGCTTAATTCAAGAAGCTGAAGGAGGCACTTTATTTCTCGACGAAATAGGCGAGATGTCACCAATAATGCAGGTTAAGTTGCTACGAGCATTAGAAGAAAATACCCTGCGTCCAGTGGGAGGAAACGAAGAACGTTCTTTTGATGTTCGTGTGCTTGCTGCGACTCACCGCGATTTAGAGCAAGCCGTGGAGTCAGGAGACTTTCGCGAAGATCTGTATTACCGTATCAACGTCATTCAGCTTTTCGCACCACCGCTCCGATGCCGAGGCACCGACATTCTTGGGCTCGCGCTGAATTTCCTAAGTCAATTCACATTAAAGAACGATAAACCCGTAAGTGGCATATCTCAGCCTGCTGCTGAAAAGCTTTTAGCTTATTCTTGGCCAGGAAATGTCAGAGAGTTGCGAAATGTCATCGAGAGAGCGGTGACACTTACTGGCACTAGCCAAATCACCGTCGATGACCTACCAGACAAGATTATCAACCATCGGGAAAATCACATTTATATCGGCGGTAACAACCCTGATGAGTTAGTCCCGCTTGCAACAATCGAAAACCACTACATACAGCATGTTCTTACTGCAGTTAATGAAAATCGCACCCTTGCGGCCAAGATTTTGGGACTCGACCGCAAGACACTTTACCGCAAGCTAAAGTCGATCGACGGATAGCCAACTTGACAATTCATTCACGTCTGGGTGATCGAGAACACGACACTTGTGCGCAGTCCCATTAGCATCGTCATACAACAACAAGTTGGCTGCCGTTAGATTCGATGCATCGGAAGAATCAATAAGAAATGCAGAATCAGAGGCGTTCATTTGACCAAGCAAACGTAATTCCAAATCCCGATGCGACGCGCGAGGTAGCCATCGTGTTAGCGTCTCAACCGACGCACATCCCACGACAACAAAAATATTAACGGATGGGCCGTCTCTCAAAACATTCTGAAACGCAACACTCGCGCTGCTTTTATCATTTGCTGAACCAAGTGAAAAACTAAAGCCTTCTTCTTGTCGTAGTTCTCGGAATCGCTCGAGCGGATCGATAAAGACAAACATTGGGAGACAAGGGTTCTCAGCGGAGGCTCGATCTTTCATTGATTGCTCAACATCAAGTATCGCCTGTTCACACTCGCGTGGCTTTACAATCGACAGGTCAAAATCCGATAAATCCAACTGGTCCCATGTTGCCGACTGACAACGGCTTCGATGTCCCTCAAAAACTAGTATCTGCGAACTTGGTTGTGACTTCAAAAGAGAAATCAGAAGCGAAGTTTGTGTGGACTGACGAACCTCTTCACCGGCTACAAGTAAAAGATTCCGCCCAGGTTCCTCTCTAAAATGAACTGTCACGGGCGGCCCTATTTCGACCGACTCACCTACCAACGCGCTGATCGCGGAATCGCCATGCACCGCAATCGCCTGATCCGCCAAATCTGTATTCCACTTTGATGGTCGATTGCCTTCGAAGATAACTCGAGGCGAAAACGAGCGTTCGAACTTGTTATCCCTCGACGTAATCTTTCTTAACATGCGACGGTGCTCGTCAGATGAAACCCAAGCAGCCTGGAAAGGCTGATTACCCTCCAGCAGACCACCTGCATCGTTATAGATCGCCTCGCCTGGTCGCTTGATTAGTTTTGCCGCAGTGTTCTCGTCAGATAAAATCAAGGCAGCATCAGATTCCGAACATTGCATTGCGATTCGAATTGCCATCTGACCGAGCGTTGCGCGAGGAAGCGAATAAGCACCAGCTAATGATTGACTACTAAGGACAACATGTAGCCCAAACGAACGGCCCTGTCTGACGATTCGGTCGAGTAACATCGTACATTCACTGGCTAATCGATCATCACGAACAAAGAGTTCTTGAAACTCATCGATCACCAAAACGATTCTTGGCAGCGTTTTTTGAGTTGCAGACCTGTACCTTGCCAAGCTCTGGGCGCCGCATTGACGAAATGCTTCGCCCCGTTCTTTCAATTCGAGATCTAGTCGCTGGAGAACGCTTCTTCCAAACTCCCGTTCACTTTCAATTCCGATAACCCGAGCATGCGGCAGAGCTTCATCGGCGTAGGATTTAAACTCAACTCCTTTTTTGAAATCTAGCAGATAATAGTTCAATTGATCCGGGCGATATTTGAGTGCTCCAGCAGTAATGAGAGTATGTAGCAACGTACTTTTGCCTGAACCTGTTTTTCCCGCGATCAAAACATGCTGCTTGACGCCCTCACCAATCGCCAGCGACAAGGGGCGTCCCGCACCTTGTGTCCCAAGTGTGATGGCAATGCCATCATCGGTGCAACCAAATCGGTCGTCACCCTCATCGATTAGCTGGCTCAAGGGCACTTCCACCTTTGATGCAGCAACCGATCGCTTTCCAACGACCTCCATTATCTTGCTTCGTTGCTCAGAACTTGGACCAGTTGTTGGTGAAAAAGGAAATTCGTCTAATTGCGAAGACTTCACGCGATAACCATCAGACTCACTGAGATCCAAGTGCAGCATCTTGGTCTGCCGCAACGCTGGCATATCAGTCGGCCATTGATTCGACCGATCCGAAACAATGACGACCAGATTTCCGCAACGTGACCCATTCTCAATTAAAGCATTGAGATGTCGATAAGATGCTCGAGTAACTCCCAAAGGTAAACCGATTGCTGCAACACACGTATAGGGTTCCGCTAATGCACCAGCGACTTGATTGTAATCTTCAATCCTCGCAAAACGATCACGCAAACACGTCAACAAAATCTCTTCGGAATGATGTGCTAGCTCTCCTAACCGCTTCTCGATCATCTCCTCGGTTGTCCAGACTCGATGCCCTACCAAGTCGGGATCATAATCCGTCAAAGCCATGAAGTTTGTAAAATGCTGCCCTCGTCCAAGGGGATCCATCAGTATCAATTTCGCTTTTGATGGCTCTACGGAAGACAAAACCTGCCACAAGATCTGGTGAACAAATTCGACCGCTTTAGGAACCAGCGCCTCGTCCACTGTCAAGAAAATTCCCGAGTGCAATCGCCGGTGCAAGACAAGGGGAAAAAACTGGGGGATGCCAAATCCGCTATCGTCAACGATTAGCTCCTCCGTTGTTCCTCTTCTCGACTCCTCGCCTCCTGATGCCTTCATCGCCTGTGAGATGGAATCCACCCATGAACCAATTTGCAAGCGTCCCAAGGTCAGATAATCAACTTGCTGATGACCTGTCGATCGACCAGCGGAAACTTGTTCCCAATCTGGTACCTGATATTCCGCCTGCTTATTCGCCTCCGCAAGCTTACGATTGACTCCCTGAAATCCTAAACGCATACGATTTTTCAACCGAAAGGTTTCGCTCGCATGCCGGGATAACAAGGACTCTCGGCGATTCTTAATATTTTGGTCCGTTGTTTCTATCGCCTTAGATATTTCACTAGCTAATCCTTCTGCCTTCCCTCGCATCCGTTGGTCGATTTCGTGGAATTGACCTGAAAACTTTGCATCCTGATCATCGAGTGCGTCTTGAATACTCTTGCGCTCAATCGCCTGATCGTTTTCCAGTTGATTCTTCAGTCGCTCGAGCGACTGGTCACGCGACCGAGTGATATCCGCTACAGCAACTTGATGCGAGGAATTTAATTCCTTTTCCTCGGCCTGGAACTTTGTTGCGATCCGTTTTTCGTAAGTCGCTAGGACGTGATTAAAATCAGACTCCAGCTCGTGAAGAGCTGGATACAGACTCAGCGTCTGTCTCTTTAGCGGGAACATGCAAGTTACATAAGCAATGAATGCAACTACACCTGAAACCACAATTCCACCGAAGACCCAGACGACAGGAGGAAAGTCTATTGGAGCCTTCCAGACGGTCAAACTCATCACCATCCAGAACAACGCTAAGGTGAGACCAATAATAGGCAGAAACCAAGACTCGGTAACTTTCGCTATTTTGGTTCCTATTAGTTGATGACGATAAGATTCGATTTGGTTGAGACTTTTGTTGAAGTAATCAGTTAGGTCTGAATCTGAATGGATCGTTAAAGTCTTGTGATCGCAGTGCGCACTGTCTCGCTGGGGCAATGACGGAAGTCGATCTAGCCTTCCTAGGACCAGCGATTGGATCTGCTCAAAGTGCTGACTGTACTTTTCTCTGAATTCCTTAATCTGCCGAGATTGTTGGTGTCGTTTAGACAAAAGTTCTTTTTTGGAATGTGCATTGTTTTGCTCAGCCGCTTTTTGTCGCTGCTTTGCTTTTTTCTCAATGCTCGAAGTTGCCTCATCTAGCTTGCGTCGGTACAGAACCGACAGGCGGCTTAAGTGATTACGTTGTTCAACGACTTGGTTCTCATAACCTGAGAGAAACGCTTCCTGCTGCAAATCCCAGTCATGCAAAACTTCGCGTCTACGAGAGCGACATTCGGAAACCACGCTTTCGCGTAAACCCGCCAGCTCCTCCTCGTTCGCACACAGTTCTAATTGGTGATTCTTTTCCAGATCCCGCAACTCCTGCTGACAAATCATGAGTCGCTTCTTTAAACCATCAAGCACTTGACGCTGCCGATGCGGACCCAGGACCCCAACAGGTCTCACAGCACTTTTCTTCATATCGAATCATTTAATGGTTGTGGCAGGCAGAAGATATGGTTTGTGATCATAGAGATAAAACGATTCTCGTCTCGCGACCAAAAAAGCAGTCCACCGAGGACGAATCACTCACTACGATTCCGTTTCATCGCTAAGTTCCTTTTCCGCTTTTGCGATAGAATCCGCAAGCAAACGCAGACTGGAAGAAAGTCGCTGCAAACTCGGACCAATTGTAGATAAGTGCCGTGATTCAAACTGGTTTCGGCGATTATCTCGCCAAGACTCGCCGGATTCCCGCCATGCCCTAGAAAAGTCCAAAAAGGATCGCTGAAGTCGACTATTTCCATCCTCGATTAGATTTCTAAAAGTGGACATCAAGACCTTACTCCTAGGCTTTAGTGAAGTCGTCTACGAAATTCAGATTCCATTGGCAGCCGTTGAACTTAACTGAATTCCGAGTTTTAACTCTGACATACTAAACGCTCCCCTAAGAACTCAGAAGATCGATCTCAGGAGCGTGATATCGATTTATTCATCTGATTCACTTACCAAGTCACGATCAGGATTAAAAGTTCTGAGCATTTTTCTTCCCTTGTAAAGATTGAACAGGTCTTGAGGGCTCATACCTCGTTCGCTTCCATCGGATACGCACTCAATACTCTCTAATCCGTCCGTAATGACGAGGTAGCAGACAGCTTCTCGCTTTGCTTCAAAGATAGCAGCCGTTTCGTCAAGGAATCTGCCGATCAGGATGCCTTTTACATCCTCCAAACCGCACCGCTGTAAATGCTTCTTCCACTGGTTTATTTGATCTCGTTGTAAACCATTCCACGCATCAGGAGTTATCGTAAATATTTCGTCATGCTCGACGTGCCATCCAGCGTAAATTGCGTACTGGTCGGATAACGATAAATCGGTCACATCTGCTGACATGGCAAAAGTGACTGGCCCCGTAATCCCAACATTACTGTACGATCTTTCTCCAAAATTATATTCAAAGCGAACCAATGACACATTCACCGGTTCATTGAAGCTGGGCCAATAGCAGCAGGTCGTGTGCAGCACCTCTACTTTTGTAGGTGGGACGCCCATTTGCTGCGGCTGGCTCAGCCACAAAGCCAACTCCGCTTCAGAATAAGCCTCGGCCGTGAGAAATCTTCCTTCAATCTCATCTCTAAATCCAAGTTCTTCAGCGTATTGAACGGCTCGTAATCTTGCCGCCGGCTCCTCCAGCAATGCAAGCAAACGAGATCTACCTTGATCATCACCCAGACGACACAATGCTCCTGCTGCTTCGCACTGGACACGACGATGCCGAAGCTCCATAGCTTGATGTAGCTTCCCTATCGAGGACAAGTCACCTATCAAGGCTACCGCATCACACAATGACACAGCTAACGCTACGGCCTCCGCTAGTCTTGCTTGAACCACCGGAATGTCATTTCCAAACGTCCTTGGATCTTCTTCGAACATCCCCAAACGCCCAACAACTTCACCCAGCAGAGTTCTGAGCATTTCTACTTGATCAAACATAGGATGCCGAGGCACCCGCTGCTCTCGATAAACATAGTTAGCAAGATCAAGCAGAGGCGACGCGAGACTTGGCTGCTGCAAAAGAACTAACGATCGAGAAAAGAAAAACGCAATATTCCAATCATTTTTTTGCATCAAAGGACTAAGCACTTGCGCGGCTTCTACCCACTTGCTTGGTGGTTTGCAGCTCAATGAACTCACTAATAACTCAAGCGATTCATCATCCTGAATCATTGCATAAAATTGCTGCAGCAAAAAGCGATTTGAAGACAGTGGCGGAATCGCTTCTTCAAGATCGAAAAATTTTTGGCTGTCTAATTCTTCAACTCGCCCCCAACCTTCACTTAACAACGATGCATGTAAAATTCTAAGGATGGTACCCACAATGGCGGGATCAGCATTCGCAAGTAAATTGCGGCAATCAAGCAGATTATCGAGCAAGTCGACTGAATGACTCTGAGCTTTCTCGGAGAGCTCACGCAATTGCCAACCGGCATTCACGGGATCAGCTTGACCTTGCAACAGCGCTTCGAGATTATCTTGGAACAATGGATTCGCTCAGTTAAAAATTACTTTAAAACGATGTACCGCGTATCAATAAAATCTGTGGACTAAAACCAACAGATTCAACCGATTCATAAATACAAACGACTCTTTTGTTGAGATGCCGCGTTGTATGGACCACGCAAAATCAATCTAGCTTGCTTATCTACGATAAACGATTCCGCTAAGAAATCATTTCTGGTCCGCGTTGGACTGACAATCGGCATCTCTCTTCGACAATCGAAAGATGATGTTGCAAATGCCCAGCAATCAACCAAGCAACGGATCGGGCAGACAGAACATCTCCATCAATCTTCCCCTGACGATCCCAAGCAACAGGAACAAGCCTTCTCAGGAAGACCACATTGGATTGCCTCAGATGCCCCCACTCCGTCACCAGACCGGAGAAATTCCCTAAACCAAAACGGCTATCGGCATAAGCAACATGATCAAATCCTTGAATTGGAGAACGATCGCCGGCAGCGATTCGCATCAGACACATACCGAGAAACCGTTCCGTGTTAACGCAATGCTCGACAACCTGCCTTACCGTCCATGCGTAAGGTCGATGAACTTTGTCAATTTGCTCGGTGCTTAGGTGACTTGCCAACTCGCAAAGCCAATACATTTGATCGCCAAGCAATTTGACGACACATTCACCCTGAAGCCGCTGTATCAGTCTTCGGTGCAACTCAGAGGACATCTCTGACTCGTCGGGTCTTCGGCTTGCTATGCGGCTCATTCTGAATTGTTTTTGGATTTTGGATTGTAGCTAACGAGGCACAGGGTGCATTGCGGAATATGAACTCATTCATACCGATGTAACAGCGAGCCCATGTCGGGAACCTGAATATCATTTTATCAACTGAGGGACATCCTTCTGAACTGGTTCCATTTTCCCCTAGTTTGCGCGGCACTCAATCTACAGACAAAGATCGGAGTAAAACGCCACTCTTTAACACGGAGTCTACATCAATCGTGTGCGGCCCTCGAAAAGAGTGAAAGTCTAAGGAAACCCCAGCATCTTTCAACATATCCCTAACGGCCTCTGCACTGGAGAAGGGCAATATTGGATCGATCGTTCCATGGGACTGAAAAACGAATGTCGTAGCAAGACGCTCTCGAACCACTTCGGTCCAATCGGCTTGGCAAATCATTGTCCCAGAAAACTGCAATAGTGCTCGTGGCGCGGGAGTTTTCCCTCGCAAGGCGACATCCATCGTCAACATCGCACCCTGTGAAAATCCGCCCAAAGCGAATTGGACATTCTTTTCCTCCACCTCCGCGCATGCGGCAATGATCAAATCACTCAATGCAACTCTGGCTTCGTCGATCCCTGGTGGCGAATGTTGATGCAGTTCATCAAACGCCGAAGCCTCGACCATTTGAGCAAGCCGCGACATGTTGATTGGCCACCATGCCCTACCAAAAGGCATGCCGAGCTCGGAAAGCGAGTGCGGTGCATTAGGAAAAATAAAACGGTATTTAGAGGCATGCTCACCCAAGATATCGATCCATTCTCCGCTGAGCGGTGCTAGATCCTCTTGATTGGCTCCATAGCCGTGGCAAATGATGACAACGCACTCGGGCGTTGGTCCACCATCAACCACAATGCAATCCAATTGCCCAATTCGTTTTCGCGTCGACTCAAACATTTAATACCCAGAAAGTCCTAAAAAACCGAATCACTCCTGCCATCTTGATGCAACGACACGTTCCACGCATCACATCCAGCGTTGCATAGAACTCTCCTAAATCACCGTTACATGAAAATACAAAGGATCGTTCAAAGCCACAAAAAGCATCTTTAGCTACGATGATTTGGTGGCGACTAAGTACCTACATCCGTTGTTTTGGCTCGCCAATCAATCAGATGCACCTCAACATTTCGATAGCCACGAAACTCATTAATCACGGGTCGATATACAATCTCTATAGGCGACTGCAGTTGATTTAGCTCATCACACCACTCACTTGCTCCGAAAGCAACCGCTCTTACCACTTGATCACCTTGGCGAAGCTTTACAGTTAAATGCCGCTCACCGCTGCCCATTTTTCGAGCAGGTTCATCCAGAGTCACTTCTCTGCAACACAAAACAGGACGAGGGTTGCCAGCGCCGAAGGGCGCAAGAGTTTCAATTTGCTTCACAACTTCGAGTGTTAACTGACCAAAAGTTGCCTCCGCGTCGATGGTGATTTCAGGAACGACTTTCTTCTCAACCCACTGTTTTGAAATCGCTTCACAAAAGTCTTGTCTAAAATCATTTAGTTTCTCTTCCAAGATGGTAATACCGGCTGCTGCTGCATGACCACCGAAGCGAACTAATCTATCATCACATTCTTTGAGAGCATCGTACAAATTAATATTGGTGCCTCCAACTCGACCAGATCCAACGGCTTCTGGTTTACCAGAAGCATCAAGAGAAACCACAATCACTGGCCTCGCGAATTTATCTGCTAAACGCCCTGCGACGACGCCGATTACGCCTTGGTGCCATCCTACTCCCGCTAAAACAAACGCAGCATCATTCTCGATATCAAACTCTTCTTTTGCCTGCTTGTTAGCAGCGAGATAGACACTGCGTTGCAAAGTATCCCGCTGAACATTGAGTTGGTGAATATAATCAGCAAGCTGAGTGGTTCTTTCACCCGGCCCAATCGTCAGTAACTCAATCGCCAACTGAGCTTGTCCTAATCGACCGGCTGCATTAAGCCGTGGAGCGAGTGTGAATGAGATACTTTCAGTATCAAGGCGACTCGCCTGATCTAATTTAGTGATACGCATCAGTTCGGCCAAACCCGGTGCGGGCTCTTGCTTTAACATCCGAATCCCATGCTCTACCAAAATTCGATTTTCATCCAATAACGGCACAACATCAGCAACCGTCCCTATCGCAGCCAAAGCTAATGATTGCATGAGATAACGCCGCAAGGGTTCACTTACGCGCTCTCCACCACATTGATTTTGGCAGATGGACCACGCCAGCTTGAATGCCACACCTGCACCACAAAGCTCTCCGAAAGGATATGAGGTGCCCGGCAATCGCGGATGAACGATTGCCGCCGCATCAGGTAACACCTCGCCAATCGTATGGTGATCTGTGATGACAAGCTCTACTCCAAGCTCCTTACACAGCTCTGCGTGTGCAACACTTGTAATTCCGCAATCCACCGAAATGATTAGACGCTTGCCTCTTTCTGCTAATTTCCGGATTGCTTGCTCATTTAAGCCGTAACCATCTTCAAGCCGATTGGGAACGTGATAACTCACATCGGCTTTCAACAGACGCAATCCGTTGACAAGAATTGCTGTACCGGTCATTCCATCACAGTCGTAATCACCGTAAATGACGATTGGAACCT
Source organism: Rubripirellula sp. (assembly GCA_016779185.1). Classification (GTDB taxonomy): domain Bacteria; phylum Planctomycetota; class Planctomycetia; order Pirellulales; family Pirellulaceae; genus Rubripirellula. The sequence continues at coordinate 9,092 of JADHOA010000005.1, read as the reverse complement.
TATTCTCAATCGCCTTGACAATTACCGCTGTCGCCTGAGGTATACCCGGCAGCAACTGTGGATCCCTCAAACCTTTTAACTTGGTGTCTAGAAATCTTTCCGCGGATTGGGAATCGTAAATCCCGCGACTGACCAGCAGTTGGGCAACAACAGAAGGCAACGAGGCAGCGCGGGATAAACTCTCGACTCGGCCGCCATCATGAGGAATGATCCTCCACTCTCGCCGCATCGCTCTACCTCTTTCCTTATCACAACACTCTTTCCTTGAAATCCTTATCCCTTAAAAAATCTAGTCGTGATTACAGACAAAGAATTTTCTCAGAAACCGAACGCATGTTCAAAACTAAACTGATTGACCAACAAGCAGCATGACAGCGAACAGTAGCCACAATCATACCGCTTTTATTTTAGAACTCAAAAAGATGGGTTAAGCGAGCGAGTGCATCATTCACGAAGTCGCACACCCATGAACCTCGAGTCAGCAAATGCTCTTGTTGACAAGCAAAAGTTTTAGCGGCTGCTCGTTAATAAAGCATGAAGCGACTGCACAAGACCAAGACTCATCTAGCACGAACGAAAAAAGGCCGGCCATAAAAGCCGACCTCCAATTGATCTAACTTGCGAGGGCAAACTATTTGCCTACTTTTTCTTTTCAGCGTGAAATGTGTGCTTTCGCAAACGCGGGCAATATTTTTTTAGACGGAGCTTTTCTCCACCTGGCTTGCGTTTAAGCGAGTAGTTGTAGTCGCCACATTCTTCACAAACGAGAAAAATGGTTTCTGCTTTTTTCTTACTTTTGGCCATGACTCGGGCTCGAGAGAATTAGTTTTCGTTGTCTTTTACAGCGTGTTTGACAATAACAGTCCAGTTTTGGGAGGAGGGATTATTGCAACGAATCGGCAATTTCCACAAGTAGAAATAGGGAGATACACCAAGATGGGTAATCGAAAATCTTATTATCCTCGGAATCTGACAGTGTTTCGGGCAGCTTCATTCATGGAACCGCTCCAATCGCAATCAAGAAACCACCCAAAAGAGCTATTGCTGAAGGCAGTAGAGAACAATGTTCGCCGCAATCTTGGCAGCTACATCCGTCTCATAGCCGGGACACTGAATCGAATTTGGACTTTCCAACGCACAACTCAAATCGAGTGGTGAGAAAATAAGAGAAACCAATCCGTCATATTTCATCCACTCTAAAGCAGGTGACCCGACACTCTTTACCAGTTTTCCAGAGCGATCAAAACGACGAATTGGGACTGATCGTATGTCATAACCATTCGAAACATTCAATAATTCGCTATCAGTGGGAACGACTTCCAAGGGCAATTCAGGAAAGACTGAAATCCACTCGCGACGAAATGCGGTCGTAAACCCGTCGTCACCACACAGAGAAGCGGCGATCACAATACCGCCATTCTCGATATAGTTCCTGAGGACTTGACGTTGTTCTTGGGTTAGCACGAAATCTTGACGACCGTGGACCCATAAAAAAGGCACATCTTGTAGAGCTACCGAATCGAATCCAACAGGATCACGAGGGGCCACCAATGCGACAGGCACGCTTGATGACACGAGATTGGCCGCATTGGGAACAGTTCGCTTTGCCTCCGAAGCGCCCGCACCCAATGCGAGAGTCGCCAATTGGACTTCCGATCTCTTTACCTCTGTCACCGCCTCGCCCCGAAGTACCATTCTGGTATCAAGTTTCTCCTTGAGCTCTTTCCCCGTGGCGTAGGCGATTAGATTTTCGCCTAGATGAATTGCATGGTTGACTTGCTGTAAAGCTTGTATCTGATTTTGTGAACCAGTCTCATCTATCTGCTTGGGTCGACGGAATAAAAAATCACCGTATGACCAGCGACAAGAAAGACTTTGCGGGAGATAAAAGACCGCAGTGCGACAACAAGCCTGTATCCCATAAACCCAAAACTCATCAGAAATCTGAGCAGGATCGACACGGTGTCGAATTGACCATAGGGGATGGAACGGTGGCAAACGTTCGAACCCAACGTCACCATACCAGTCGCTGCACAACTCTCTGACACTATCTTCAAACCCCGTTGCATCTCCACAGCCCACGTCTGCCTGCGCCTCAAAAACTAAACAGCCACCCTGTTCCACGTAATCCAAAAGACGATTCTTTACGGCTTCCGAGAGCCGGAAAGAATCCGCTCCGCTGAATATCAAAACAGGTGCTTGCAACAGATCCTGCAATTCGGCTGAATCCATTTCGATCGATTGCCAACTTAAATCACGCCCCCAGTCTCTTTCGACATGCCTAACGAGTTGACGGAGTGAGTTAGGATGTTGCTGCCAATCACCATCACTTTGAGATCCATATTTCGCACGACCGATCACAACTTGCCGCTTACCTTTACTAAGAAACAATAATGCAAATGAGGTGGCAATATCACGATTTTGCTCCATCGCTCCTGAACCAGACCAGAAGCCGACAAATTCATCTTGCAAGGCGAGAAGCCGCTCGGCACCCTCGCGATACCAATCATGACCTCCTATCAACCTCCTACCCGTTAGCCTCCCGACTCGCTCAAGTGCGTAGAGGTAATAAAAAAAGGTAAGAGAATCTCCACCTGGGTTGACCTGAAGCGTAAAGTTTTCTCCGAGCCAACGAAGACCGTTCTCGACAAGCCGCTGTTGATCAGTTTCACTGCCGCAACAATCGATTTGCAGCTCACCCTCAGCACGCAAGCATTGGTTGCCAATCACAAGCGATGCAATTCCTGCGCAGGTCATACTCCCAGAAAGACGGGGACTGTTACCATAACTCCAACCGCCTTCACTTTGCCTAACAGACCAGTACTGGATCGAACGCCGAAAAACTTCAGGATTGACATCGATGCCCAATTCAGCAGCAGCGCTCAGAGCCAGCAACGCAAACTGTGTGTTGGATGGATCTCCACTACCACGCTGCCTTCCGTAATCCCAACTCCCGCCGCGATCGCTGATTGCATCTCCTACGCGTTGATGAGCCACCAACCACTGGACGTTTCGTCGAATGCGGGGAAGATCGCCCGCGGAACCGAACTTACAAAAAGCCAGCGTCTGCAACGCTACAGAGTAGGTTTCCTCGGGTTCAAAATCCCGCAAATACTTAATGGCTTTTTGAATCACTTCGTCTTCTGAAGACACACCCGAGTTCAGCAATGCCAAGGTACACAAGGAAGAAAGTCCGCACGACTGGCCACTATATTCTCTCCATCCACCACTGATCCCTTGGTTTTTTTTCAAGTAGATCACACCTCGATCAATTGACTGTTGAACGATTACCGGATCGATCGCCGCATGTGAAATGGGATTGCCGGCGGACACCGCAAGCAGCATCGCAGTAAAAAGGAGGATGAACTTTTTGATTGGACGAAAGAAACCCAAGACCACGAAAAAACATAAAACCAATCGTGACGCCGAAGCCACTCTGCCGCTACTCTTCATCCAAATCATCCTTCTGCCCATCCAATATGCGATTTTTGCTAGCAACCAATCGTTCAGCTCAGAAACCGCTGCGACAAACAATCAGCGTCCTGATATTCCGAAAACGAATCAAGTGCGATGAGCACGAGATATTCAACTTTTTGCACTACCGAATCGACGAAGTCTCATGAGTGGTTCCCCTCCGCCAGCATCCAATCCCGCCTCGCCGCAACCTTCCGGCGGCGTCAGCAAGGCAGCTAGCACCAATCCATCGCCAGCGCGAAATCTGGCAGATGTGTTACGAGAGTTTGCAGAACACCAGCAAACCATGCGTCAAGAACTGGCGAAAGTGATCGTTGGCCAATCCGAAACCATTGAGCAATTGCTTGCTGCCATCTTCACGCGAGGCCACTGCCTACTCGAAGGAGTGCCGGGACTGGCCAAGACATTGATGGTCAGCACCCTTTCCGAAATCCTAGATGTTTCCTTTAAACGAATTCAATTTACTCCCGACCTAATGCCCTCGGATATCACCGGAACGCAGGTGTTGGAAGAAGATGAATCGGGTAAACGAAACTTTAGATTCGTGGAAGGTCCGATTTTTACAAACATACTATTAGCAGACGAGATCAACCGCACTCCACCCAAAACACAAGCGGCGCTTCTCGAAGCGATGCAAGAGAGACAGGTAACCATTGGCAGAGAATCCTACTCGTTACCATCTCCATTCTTTACCATTGCAACACAAAACCCGATCGAACAAGAAGGCACTTATCCGCTACCGGAAGCTCAACTCGACCGCTTCATGTTCAATATTAAGATCGATTACCCGTCAGCATCTGAAGAAGAGCAGATACTTACGTCTACAACGCGAGGTGAGAAACCTCAAGTTAACAAGGTATTATCAGCACGAGCAATTTTAAACATTCAAAAGCTTGTCGCGAGCATCGCCGTCAACCCGTATGTCATTCGATATGCAACGCGACTCGTTCGTGCGACTCGACCGACGGACGAAACGGCCCCTGAATACGTCAAGAGCTTAGTTGACTGTGGTGCCGGACCTCGAGCTGGGCAAAACCTTATTGCCGGCGCAAAAGCGATCGCGGCAATGGACGGCCGTTTCAGCATTGACCCACATGACATTCGACGCGTCGCAACAGCTGTGTTAAGGCACCGCATTAGTACGAACTTTCAAGCTCAAGCCGAAGGAATGAATTCCGACTCAATCATCAAAAAACTTCTCGAGGACGTACCAGAACCATCACCAGAAAAATTGACGCGTTAGCGTGATGAGCTGAAGTAGCGGATGCAAAAAAACACGTTCACATGCCGACGGTTTGTAAAACACAAAGCTCACCATGACCAACTCTCTTTCCCCTGAATCTCTGCAACAGATCCAAAGATTGGATCTTCGAGCAAGAATGGTGATCCGTGGTTTTTTGCAAGGTTTACACTCAAGTCCGTTCCATGGTTTTTCGGTGCAGTTTAGCGAACACCGCCGGTACCACCGCGGTGATGACCCAAAATTGATTGATTGGCTAGCCTATGCAAAAACAGACAAGTATTTTGTCAAACGATTTGAAGCAGAAACGAATCTGACCGGATACTTGGTAATGGATCTCTCAAAGTCCATGGGATTCACTGAGAGTCAGAGTATGACGAAGTTCGAATACTGCACATGCCTAGCCGCTTCATTAACGTGTCTGATGACCATGCAGCAAGATCCTGTCGGACTTTTAACCTGCTCGGACAAAGTACAAGCCTTACTCCCTGCTCGAAGCCGAAGAGGTCACCTTGGTGATGTTTTGAGCCAACTCAGCCAACTTGAACCCAAAGGCGCTACGGGATTACCTCATTGTCTCTCGCAGATTGCAGCCATGCTTAAGCATCATTCCCTTGTGATGCTACTATCAGATTTGTTGCCCAATGGAGAAGATAGCGGCCATCCAGACGAAATGATCTCTGCGCTCGCTCGGCTCAAACACTCGGGTCATGACGTGATTGTTTTTCATGTACTGGATGCGGCCGAGGTTTATTTTCCCTATGAAGGACCCGTCGAATTTGAAGATTCAGAATCTGGTCAAATCATTACGGTCGACGCATCAGAACTGCGTGAGGAGTACCTTAGTGACCTGAAAGAATTTCGCCAAAGATATCGCGAAGGCTGCGATAGCCTTCGAATCGACTATGTGCCGCTCGACACAAGCATGCCGTTTGATAAAGCGTTGACCGAATACTTGATTCAACGACAAAATCGATTCTAGCTAGCGGTTCTTCATCAAAAGCTTTTTATTCTCAAAAGAATGACAACTCGCATCATGATGCTTTCGGTCAACTACCGTCGTAGTCATTAAAATTTTTCTCTCAACCTCCTGCTTGAATTCGTTTCGCTGGAATGACCTTTTTAAATGCTTCTTTAATCTTAGGTGGACTAGCTGTTGCGATTCCAATCGCACTGCATCTACTTTCGCGACGACAGCCAAAACGAGTTGTCTTTCCATCGATTGGATTGCTACGCAATAAAGCTTCGTTGACGCAAAGTCGCGCAAAAATAAAGAAGTGGTGGCTTCTTGCCGCACGTATCGCGCTAATCCTCTTACTAGCGTTAACCCTCGCCCAACCAATGATAGGAGTGGCGTATTCAACGACATGGATCAGCGTTGCCGCAATGATGCTTCTTGGCATAAGTCTTTTAGCAATGGCGAGCGTGGCAAAATCGCAAAATCAACAAAGATCTTTTGTTCGCGGTCTAGCGATGATTGGCTGCCTACTTGTGTTTGGTTCGACAATTTGGAGTTGCCTCACCCTCGCACGATCGACCGACGCTACGGTTAATCTAAATGTGCCACAAGCTGTCGCTATCATTATAGATAATGGGCCGTCTGCAGCTTGGACTGATCGCCGGGGCCAACACCTCGAGCGAATAAAGCGGGTGGGTGAATCATTTATCGATGGTCTGCCGGATTCGAGTCAAATCTGCATGATTGATCGCTCAACAAAGACCGCAACATTTACACTTGATAAAAATCGCTCGAAAACCAAACTGCGACAACTTGAGGTAATCGAATCGCCTCGGCCGATTGAAGAACAGTTTGCAATCGCTTCTCAGGTCCTAAAGACAAGCAACTTAGAATCAAAACTGATTTTCTGCGTCAGCGACCTACCGAATTTAGCTGGAATCATCGATCTTCAGCCGATGAAAAGCCCGTTCCCATCAAGCTTGACGAAGTGAATTTGACCATTTTTGACATCGGTGAATTTGAAGGAAGAAACTGGAGTCTTTCCTTACCACAACCCGCTGATCAGAGCCCGCCCGCAAATACTTCTCTGCCGATTAGCTTCACCGTCAGCAACAACGAAAGTAATGGAGCTAATGATGTTTCTGTTACCGCAGAACTCGAGATTTTTGAGAACAATCCTTCGTTACCCATGCTTCAAAACGGAGAAATAATCTCTCCGAATACTTTTCCAGCAGATCGAAGAAGCGTGATCATGAAGCAGGGATCAGCTCAACAGTTAATTTTGAATCTACCCGCGTTACCAATTGGAACACACCATGGGCGTGTTCGCTTGGCAGGCCAAGACGCTTTAGGATTGGATGATGTACGTTACTTCTCCGTAAAAATCACACCACCTTCGAGGTTGCTAGTCGTGAGTAACTCTCGCGAGGAGTCATCGGTAGTGTCGAATGCTGTCACCGTCAATTCAGAAGTCGCATCCTCTCCGGAATATCTAACCGATGAAATCAGCTTCGAAGATCTACCGATCGTTCGAATGCAAAACTACTCGGTCGTTGCACTGATTGACCCTCCGCCACAAGACGCAACTTACAGGCTCGCCGAAGAATACCTCAACGGAGGAGGGCGGGTCCTAGTTTGTTTTGGAAATCAAAGCCAACTACAGTCAAGCAAAGGCCAGTGGTTTCAGGGAACCCCGAGACGATGGCGAAGCCCTGATCCTGGCACCTTTCTACAACTCGTCGATTCACGACATCCCGCCCTACTTTCACTATCGGAAAATGTTCCATGGGGCAACTTTCGAATTCAACAGTATTGGCGTGTTGAACCAAATGAGAAAGATGGTGTGATGGCGATATTTGCGGGTACCGATCATCCCGCAATCATCGAAAGGCAGTGGGTGAACAACGAACAAGACGATCAACAGATCGGAACATTACTCATGATCAATACGCCTTTCCCCGCAATCAATGAAGAGAATCAATACTGGAATCGACTCTTTGGAACTAACGCGTGGCCAGCATGGCTCCTGTGTCGGCAAATGATTGAGTATCTTGCGAACCGAAGCACTGTCGCTAACAACACCATGGTGGGTAATCAATTCGCACTGCGTGTTAAAAAATCGTCAAACGAAGACTATTCCGGAAAAGGATTTTTATTCGAACCCGATAATCCGACACCCTCGCCTATCTTGGGTTTAGAAACCAGTGATTACCTACGAATCAGAGAGGTCTCGCGGGCCGGAACTTATTGGATACGAGGCAAAGGCTTAGAAAACGGCTTCTCCGCGAATCTACAGGAAAACGCTACGAGTGTTAAACGTATCGATCCATCGACTTTCGAGGATCGCATTGGCAACGATTCTTATCAGATCATTTCGGATTTGGATGACTTAGCCGTACGCCAGCTCAAGAGCGCACGAAATATACCACTCCATTCCTCCGCAATCCTTGTAGCGTGTGCAGTGCTTATTCTCGAACAGATTATCAGCAATCGATTTTACGCGACGAAATTCAACAAGCCAGCTACCGATAAAAACCTGTAAAAAATATAATTTTTTTAGATAAATAGCGAGATCTCGAACGTGTCACTAGGTGTTATGACGCACCAATCTCAAACCTTCGCATCGAAAGTGCAAAAGTACACGGAACAACTCCGCGAAGGTGATATTCACTCTCTTTCCGGTCTCTTTGACATTACCGGGGCTAGGCTGCTGCGTTACGCAACAGGAATTGTGGGGAATCAACACGATGGCGAAGATATCGTTCAACTAGTGCTCACTAAACTAGCAACGAATCATCATGTGATAGTCGATCGAACATGCGCCTGGGCTTATCTACTGCGAATGACACGAAATGAAGCGATTGATTTCCTACGGTGCCGCGAGCAGTATGTAACAACCCATCAGCTAGCACGATCGCAATCACTCACTCCGTCAACAACGAAATCAGGAGACGAGGCCAAGCAACAGCTATGGTGCGCGATCAACCGATTACCCAGAAAACAAAGAGAAGTCTTATTGCTAAAAATTTGGGAGCAAATGACCTTCGAAGAGCTGGCAGGCGTTCTAGATATTTCGCCGGCCACTGCAGCAAGCCGCTATCGATATGCACTTGGCAAGCTACGTCAAATGATCGCAACCAACTCGAACGAAGGCATCGCCCATGAAGTTCGATGATCATCAGCACGAATATTACTCAATGGATTTTCAATCGGATTTTCAAATTGAGCAAGTCATAGAAACACTGCAATATGAGATCTACCCATCGTCTTCGCTCCGCCCGAAAATCATCAGCTATGTAAAAAAAGTTGCATACAAACGAGTCCTCGACCAAAAGTTCGGCGGTTTCACGATAACGCTACTACTACTTTTTTCGATTCAACTAAATCTGAATAACGCGTCATTACGATGGCGGGAAGCAA
>JADHOA010000162.1 GCA_016779185.1 Rubripirellula sp. | reverse complement strand
GAGTCGATCGCTGCTCAAGCTTTACAAGAAGGGGCATCGAGTTATGTGCCTAAGAGAGATTTATCCACGGCACTTATTCCGGTCGTTCGACAAGTGCTAGCAGTGAATCAAGCCACACAATCGGTTCAAGAGGTGGCCCAGTTTGCAACAGAAAGCTCTATTTCTCTTTCACTTGAAAACGACGAGCTTCTGGTTCCAAAAGTAATTTCGAGACTGGAATTACCAATGGTGGAATTAAATTTGTTCGACGAGGGTGAGCGAATGCAGATTGCGATGGCTCTTGATGAGGCTTTGTTAAACGCAATGGTGCATGGCAACCTTGAAGTATCGTCAGAATTGCGTCAACTTGATGATGGCAAGCCTTATATTGATTTGATCGCCGAACGTAAAACACTTTCCCCTTACAAGGATCGACGCGTCACGGTTCAGATGCATGCATCCTTGGACACTGCAATCATTGTCATTCGCGATGAGGGCCCTGGATTCGATCTATCATCGTTGAGAGACCCTACTGACCCAGAGAACTTAGAGAGAGCTGGTGGTCGTGGCTTGCTACTTATCAATGCATTCATGGATGAGGTTCGCCATAACGAAAAAGGCAATGAAATCACAATGGTCAAAAAAAAAGTCGATCCTGAATCGTCCACCACTGAAGAGTGACGTTCACAATGAAGTCATTTCGGTTGTCTCAAAGGATCGCCAACGGCTAAAGCATCATGAGGGCAACTTCGGAATCAAAATCCTCCTCGGTTAGTTAATCTCGAAATAGCTGACTACAGACTCTGCCACCGCTTACCGACCATCTTCTATCAAGTGCAACGCGGCGGACCGAAGCAAGGCTTAAGCTTCCCAATGGAAAGCAAGGTTGTGAACTGTCATTCGCTCGCTGCTGACACAAATTTCCATTCTATTCTTCCCGAGCATTTACAGTTCTTCGGTACTGATCCGCGGAAAAGCTTTCTCGCTTTTTGAATAGCGATCAATTGCAATCTGGATTTCGGAAGCACTAGGAAACTCATCTCAACTTGCAAAAAGATATTCCGATGAATGAAATCAATCCCATTCGTATTCACGCCGCTAATGACAAACCTGTCAATCAATCAGGCGATTACGTGATTTACTGGATGACTGCTTTTCGAAGAACCAAATGGAATTTCGGGCTCCAGCAAGCAGTCAAGCGTGCCTTGCAATTAAATAAACCACTGGTGATCCTAGAACCGCTGCGAGTCAACTACCAATGGTCTTCTGATCGCTTTCATCAATTCGTTATCGAAGGAATGAAGAGCAATCAGGAGTCGCTAAAGGATTACACCGTTACTTACATCCCCTACGTGGAACCCCGCCAAAACGCATCCACTGGATTACTAACTAGCCTCGCCACCCGAGCATGCTGTGTCATTACAGATGACTACCCATGTTTTTTTTTACCGACCATGATTCGCTACATCCGGAACAAGCTGCCAGTGCTTCTCGAGTTGGTGGACAGCAACTGTATTATGCCGCTGCGACTTGCGGAAAGAACTTTTACCGTCGCCCACAGCTATCGAAGATGGATGCAAAAAAACATCCTTGAGCATCTGCAACAAATGCCGGAACAAAATCCACTTGATTCTGTAAACCTACCGCGGCTCGATGCAAAACAACTTACAAAGACACTCAAACGTTGGCCTGCAGCTGACCTTGAGTCTCTGCTCGACGACGGGGGGCTAGCTCCCTTGCCAATTGACCATTCTGTCCGACCGGTTTCGACAGCATTAGGCGGCGAAGCAGAAGCAGAAAAACGCTTGGGATTATTTTTGGATCAACAACTGCTTTCATACGATGTTGAGCGAAATCATCCGGACTACGAAGCCACCAGCCGCCTAAGTCCTTATCTACACTTCGGCCATCTGTCGGCACATCAGTTTGTCCACGACGTTCTGGCTCACGAGAATTGGTCATTCCTTCAAGTCGGGAGCCCTAATGGCAAAAACAACGGCTTTTGGAACGTGAGTCCGTCCGCCGAAGGCCTACTTGATCAGTTGGTCACTTGGCGAGAACTTGGGTTCAACTTTGCCTTTCGACACCCACGCGAAATCGATCGTTATGAATCGCTGCCCGCTTGGGCGATCGCAAGCTTGGAAACTCACGCTTCGGATCCGCGTCCGTATGTTTACACGCTAGCAGAATTTGAAAATTCAGAGACGCACGACCACATTTGGAATGCCGCGCAACGCGAACTGGTAACAACGGGAACACTTCACAACTACATGAGAATGCTTTGGGGGAAACAAATCCTTCATTGGTCGAAATCGCCAGAAGATGCAATCAAAATCCTGATTCACCTAAACAACAAGTATGCTCTTGATGGCAGAGACCCCAACTCGTACAGCGGAATCTTCTGGGTTTTGGGACGATACGATCGAGCGTGGGGTCCCAAACGACCGGTATTTGGAAGTGTTCGGTACATGACGAGCGAGTCAGCAATGCGAAAGCTCAAGATGAAGAAGTACCTAGAGAAACACAGACCCCTCTAGGGGTGTATGCTTGTCGTGATTTTCACCTCGAAGAGTAATCCGCCGACCGATTTCCTCAAAAGCTTTTGAACCCGTTCTAATTGTCGGGGACATCCGACAACCTCGATCGCTTCAATTCCAAGGAATCGTGACGAAAGGCCTTGCCGAGAGAACCCAACCTCGATAGATTCCCTGATTCCTCTGAGTCGGACACAGTAGAGATCCGACCGCTAGAATTCCGATCCCGAATTATCTAAGTCAATCCCGTGGTGGCACAACCTACCTATAGCGCAAAGCCAGGCGAAGTCGAAAAACAGTGGCATATTGTCGATGCATCAGATGAAGTTCTGGGGCGTTTAGCGAGTGACATCGCCGTAGTTCTGATGGGCAAGCATCGCCCAGAGTACACACCACATGTGGACTGCGGTGATTTCGTGGTGGTGGTCAATGCAGAGAAAATCGCAATGACCGGCAAAAAAATGGATGATCGACACTACACTTGGTACACCGGGTATCCAGGATTGAAACTCGAAAGCTATGGAGATCGTCGGGAAAGAAAACCGGAAGATCTGATCTATCACGCTGTACGCCGTATGCTTCCTAAGAATAAGCTGGCATACCAAATGATTAAGAAGCTCAAGATTTACGCCGGTTCAGAGCATCCGCACACTGCACAGCAGCCACAACCTTTGTGCCGCAAAAGCAAGAAAGTCGTCCGCTAGAGCGACGGTATCCACCTTACTTCCCATCAACCTACTAGAAATACAAACCCATGGTCGCTGTCAAAAAGGACAAAATTAGCGGAGATGCGCTTGGCACAGGTCGTCGTAAAAGCAGTGTTGCTCGAGTTCGAGTTCGTGCCGGAAGCGGGAAAATCACCGTGAATAGCAAACCGCTAGCGGAATACTTTGTAAACGAACAACATCAAAATGCAGTAACTAACACCCTTGACGCTGTCGAACATTCCGGTGCGGTCGACGTACTCGTACGAGTCAACGGTGGTGGGATGACTGGTCAAAGCGGGGCCGTCAGAATGGGCCTTGCAAGAGCGCTAGTTAGCTACAACGAGTCGCTGCATGAATCACTTCGCGATGGTGGCTTCCTCACCCGAGACTCGAGAATGAAAGAGCGAAAAAAGCCTGGACTTCGAGGTGCTCGACGCGGTGTTCAGTTCAGCAAGCGTTAAGAGCGTTTTTTCGACTGCTCTTTGAATCGGAGCGAGTGGAGTTGTCTGGTTTGTGTGTTATTTCGGCCCAGGCGATCAGGTAATTCGATAGCACACAGCAGATATATTCTGTGCTCGACCGTTCACGGCGGCGAGCAACTTGGGAACAGCCGATTGGGTCATTTTTTATGGCTCGGTAGTAACCACCAACAAGCTTTGGCCTTCCTTTTTGGCTTGCTGGTTCCTTAATGGAAGGCGTCATAATTAGTTTGAAGCAAAGGTTTTCGTTGTGAGTACCAAAGAAGAGGCGTTCGAGGTCGAAGGGACCGTCACCCAAGCTTTGGCAAATACACGCTTTCGGGTTCAACTTGAGACTGGAACCGAAGTGATGGCTCATGTTGCGGGTCGGATGCGAAAACACTTCATTCGGATTGTTCCTGGCGACAAGGTTCGTGTGGAATTATCTCCCTATGATCTTACGAAGGGCCGGATTGTCTACCGTGAGCGGTAAACATCCGAAAACTAGCGTTCCACCGGCCTGATTGGTGGGGATCACAATCTTTCATAGAAATTCTTGTCTTTTGACGACCAACCGGTTCGGCCGCTAGGATAAAGTTCCGCAAGCGTGTAGCTTCAAGTTCCTCCTAGAATATTGCAACGGCTTTAGCAAAGAATCGAATCAAGTCGATGGGTTTTACGATCCGCTATAATACTTGGCGGTCAAGGAAACAGTTGTTCCACCTGCTGAGTAACGCGGCAACTGCTCCAATGCCAAGAGATGAATTGACTCACCGACTCAAGGTTAATGCAAGTCAATCCCTCTCCGTTCAACATTATTTATCTCTTACGCTTGACGACCAAATTCACAAGTCGCTGTCCACTCTGTTTTGTTAAGGACATTTCCTAATGATCACCATTCGATCGCTTCGCCGTACTTTATGCTTTGGGATGCTTTTTACAGCGTTCGCGGCGTCAACTCCTAAACTGCTTCCTGCACAGGCACCCGACGCTGCTGGCGGCGACCCCGTGATCGTCGTCACGCTCGGAAGTGTTAATAAGCTCATGCAGGACGTCAATTATGTGTCTGGATTAGTTGGGCAACCACAAGCCGGTGGCATCTTTGCGATGATGGCGGGCACATTCACACAGGGTATCGACACGACACAACCAATGGCCATCACCGTCCCGCTTGTGGCTGGCATGCCTCAACCACTGGCTTTAATCCCAACTGCGGATGTAAAGACCGTTTTGAAGCGACTTGAAGCACAAACGGGACCAGTAGATGAATTAAAGGACGGTACTTTGGTGATAGCTGTCGGAGTGAACACCATCTACATCCGCCAGCAAGGCAATTGGGCAATCATAGCCCCTGATCGAGATGTCTTAAATCTTGCTCCAACAGATCCTGCGGCTATCTTTGGGGAAAACGCTGAACAATATGACCTGTCTATCAAGCTGAAGATGCAGAAAGTTCCTGCTCCGATTCGCGGCATGATCACAGCGCAAATGCGGCAGGGTTTCGAGCAGGCAATGTCTCAGCAAGCAGGTGACGCCGATACCGAGGCAGCACGCGAGATTGCCGAGTTGAACTTCAACCAGATCGAGCAACTGATCACAGACACCGACGAATTAGAATTCGGATTCAACGTTGATCAACAAGGTAAAGAAATCAGCCTTCGCACACGATTCACCGCCGTTGAAGGATCACCACTAGGCGTAATGCTTTCCTCGCAGAAATCAATCGCTTCTCAATTTTCAACTGTCATACGGCCGGACGCCGCTGCCTTTTATCACTCTGCTGCCTCAATCGGCTCAGACTCCGTGGCTCAAGCAAAAGCCAGTATCCAAACGGCGAAAACATCAGTTATCGGTATCTTAGACACTCAGGGTGAATTGCCTCCCGACGTCAAAGAGGTTGTGATCTCCTATCTTAATCGCATCATCGATCTGACAATCGCATCAATTGAGGAGGGTAAGTCAGACTTTGGTGCGATGCTACTTGCAGGTGACAACAACCTTCAGTTCGCCATGGGTGGCTTTGTTGCTGACGGCAACGAATTGGCAAAGATTGCAAAAGAGATTGGCGGAAAATTGGAGTCAATGCCAGATGCTCCAACATTTTCGTTCGATCGAGAGGTTTACAAAGGTGTGACCATGCACTTGGTGGAATTTGAAATACCTGCGACGGAGGAGGAAGCTCGATCGGTGATTGGAGACGAATTACAACTTCACATCGGAACAGGAAAGCAAGCAGCTTACCTCGCTTTGGGCAAAAACAGCGAAGGACTTTTGAAAGAGATGGTTGACGCTTCCGGTACAGACTCCAGCTCCAATCGTCCCATGGGACAAATGCAAATCAAGTTACTTCCAATTCTCGAATTTGCTCAATCAATTAGCTCAGAAGACTCGGTGATCGCGATGATCGATTCTCTATCACGCTCCACGGATTCTGGAAAAATTTCTCTGACTCAGGACACGGTTCCCAACGGACAAGAAGTCAAATTCAGTATTGGCGAAGGACTACTTCAGGCCGTTGGGGCAGCTATGCGACAGCAGCAACTGGAGGCACAACAAAATGCCATTCAAAACGGTCAATTCTAGAAATTTGTTTGCGAAATAGCACAGCAACTACGGTTAAAGCCACCGAGCTTACTTCTCGGTGGCTTTTTATTTATTGCAATTACAAGTTTGGTAAAAGGTTCTAGTAAGTAATTCTTCGTTTCTAATGGATACACTCAAACGAACCGCGATCGTCTTTGCCTTAGCGGCGATCACACTAGCGTTTCTCGCTAAGTCTAATTTTCTAACTACAAAATCATCTGTCGATGGGTTAGCTCCGAAAGCCCCACAAATCGAAGTAGATAATCCCTTCACAGATCAACCCTTAACCATGCGAGAGCTTCTGGATTTGGCAGAAGCGAGTCTTCAACAGGTATCAAAAGATGTCGCAGGTTACACTGCAAGATTCGAGAAGCTAGAGACGATCGCCACGGGAGAAACTACCGAATTAGTTGAAATGCAAATCAAGGTACAGACGCGATTTCGCGAAGGACTGACAAATGCTCCACGCCGAATCTACATAAGGTTCACACAACCTGAATCAATTAAGGGACGAGAAGTTATCTGGAGAGAGGACAAGTATGATCAAAAGATGGCAGTGCATGAGACAGGTTTTCTTCTCGGCCTAAAAACTATTTGGCTGGATCCGAGTGGTTTGATTGCAATGCAGGGACAGCGCCACCCGGTTAGCGAATTAGGAATCGTAAAGCTAACCGAGCAATTAATTTCTCGTGGCAAAAAAGATATCGACAACCCCAACCTAACCATCACAGTTAGAGACAACTATGAGTTTGATGGCCAGCCTGCCAAACTAGTTACCGTTCTTAGGCAGCAACCCGCCGTAGAGCCTGGTGATTATCAGAAGGCGGAAATTGTTTTTGACTCAGCGAACAATCTTGTTTTAGCATTTCGAAGCTATCTGGCATCAGACTCAAGCACGAATTCTATGCGTCTGATAGAGTCCTACGCGTACCATGATCTTAAGTTGAATGCTGATCTCTCGGAAACGGACTTTGACGTCTTAAACCCGCTCTATAACTTCCCCTAGACACCGAACCCAAAAGGTACATCCAAAATGAACACAATAGGTCCCATGATTGCCGCGTCCGCAAAACTTGGATTAGGGTACGCCGACAGGCTATTAAAAGATGTAAAACCAGAATTGTTCAGCACTTTTGCCAATGGTTCTGGAGCGATAATCGAATCTAACCATCCCGCTTTCATCTATGGTCACCTAAGCTTATATGCCCCGAGGGTAGTCAGTGAGCTTGGAGGAGACACCAGCAAAATCCACCCGACGGATCGGTTTACCGAACTGTTCTCAAAGGATGCGACGTGTGTAAATGACGAGTCGTGTAATATCTACCCAAGTATGGACGAAATCGTGGAAACATTCCGGCTGTCACATCAAGCCGCAATCAGTGCACTGGAAGCTGCCGAAGATTCTTCTTTTCAAAAATCTAATCCGAACGAGGCCATGCAAAAGCTATTTCCGACGATCGGCGCAATGCACGCCTTTTACGTTGGAGGTCACTTCATGTTGCATATGGGTCAAATGAGCGCGTGGCGTCGCATGATTGGACTTGGTTCAGCTTAGCTATCTCGCTGTAGCCTTCGATTCGACATCATCCCTGACATCTGCTCTTTCATTCGATAAACGAATGCTTTTGCAACGAAGGAAGAATTGTATTTCTTGCTTTGCGAAGGACTGCCGGTCTCACAGAATTGAGTGAACTTTGAAATGAATATGCTTGTAAAAACCCGGATCAGCTGGATCGCCTTAACCATCTTTAAGTTGTCGATTTTGCTGACAGCGGCACAGGCTGATGAACGTCCAAATATTCTATTTATCATGTCTGACGACCACACTTCTCAGGCAATTGGAGCCTATGCAAACCTATTGAAATCGATTGACCCAACTCCCACCATCGATCGATTGGCTCGAGAAGGAATCTGCTTTGACAATGCATTTTGCACAAACGGAATTTGCACACCTTCTCGCGCTTGCATTATTACGGGTCAATACAACCACAATAACGGAGTGTTTGATCTTGGTGGCAGAATAGAAAAAGAGGATCAAGCGTTACCCATCCTCATGAGAGAAGCTGGTTATCAAACCGCCATGATTGGGAAGTGGCATCTTAAAGCAGAGCCTAATTTTGATTATTACAAAGTATTGCCTGGACAAGGAGACTATTTTAATCCGACATTTCGCATCCAGGGTGAAAAGGCATGGCCGAATAACAAAGTGCAAGATGATGGCAAGCACTCATCCGACAGCATTACGGATGCAACCTTGGAGTGGCTCAATAACCGAAACGGAAATGATCGCCCCTTTTTCTTATGCCATCAGTACAAGGCCCCACATGACTTCTTCGAAAACCATCCTCGGTATGATAAGTACCTTTCTGATACGGTTATTCCAGAACCTGATTCGCTGTGGACGAAACCCGACACGTGGGGTTCTCTTGCGACGCGAGGATTCAAGGATGAACTGGTGCCTCATATCGGTACATCGATCGGGAGGAGGAATCCACGTCGCTCGTATGCAATCGATTTACCTAAGTACTTCCCCAAAGAATTCACGTGGGATTACTCGGATCCAAACTTATCCGATGCAGATGTGAAGCGACTTGCATATCAGGCATATCTAAAAAAATATTTACGGTGCGTCAAAGGCATCGATGATAATCTTAAACGCCTATTCGACTACTTAATTGCCGAAGATCTATTTGATAACACCCTGATCATCTACACCGGTGACCAAGGTTTCTGGCTTGGTGAAAAAGACT
>JADHOA010000161.1 GCA_016779185.1 Rubripirellula sp. | reverse complement strand
TCATCCCATACCGTCTGCGCCAAATCCAGCACTTGACCTACTCTTCCGGATTCTCTGACACGGCCCGCGGGCGGAGTTGGGTCGAGTCGTAACCAGTACTGCGTGGTTACTGGTTGTCCGAAAACCAATGGCGTTCCATCGTCAAGATTCACATCAATCAGTGCCTCGACCCACGCATGTGCATGTAGCTGCCTAGCGATGTAGTGCTTCGCGATATCGTTGTATTCATCGGTGTGGTAGCCGGCTACCACGCGCGCTGGTATCCCTTGGCTTCGAAGCATCATCACGAGCGCAGAGGCAAAGAATTGACAGTGCCCCCGTTGATCGATTCGAACAAACTGTTCAATTGGATCAAGGCCGGGGACGGGGTCTGCATCAAGATTAAGCGTGTACTGGTATTTTCCTTCTTTCGAAAAATAACTCTCCATCGCTTTGGCAATGGCATAGTCTGATCGCCGTTGACCTTCTGAATCTACCACGAACGATTCGCCAACATCACTGATGGTCGGCATCGTTACTTCCGAGAATAATAACAACTCTTCGATATACCCTTGCGTTTGACGTTCTACGTCTATAGCGCTCGATGCAATTTGCGTTCTTGAAACGCTGAGCCCTCGATAAAACGGGTCGCCGTTATGACGAAAGCTCTTCAGGTCGGTTTGAATACCGCTGCGGAATGCGTGGCTGCCAAATCGATACTCAATCCTGGGGTAGATCCAATCAGATCTCCGTTCGCGTCCCAATGTCCAAAGCTCTGCAAAGTGCATAACGGCAGACATCTCATCGGTTCGATGATAAGGCGCAATCGCAAATAAGGCGTCACTGCGCATCGATTCGCAGGTGATTTTGACGTCAACGTTATCGTAGTAGGATTCAACTGATGGTTGGGCCGGAACGTACGCGTCGGGTAATCGTTCTGGTTCGCTCAAGTAGCCAGCCGGTAGTGAATTCCATGACGCCCCAGTGAGAGTGACGCTGTTGAATTCCTCGTACCTCTCCAGTACTTTTCCACGAAGATAGATTCCGCCTGTGACGTTGTAGGGTTCACCTGTGTTTGGATGGCGAAGATCCACTCGCAATGCTGGCTGCGTGCTTTGCATCATCTGGCCAATTTGCCCGAGACGCAGTTCGTCTGAAAAACCAACCATTGCTCTGCCGCGTGATTCAACTCGCGCGGCATCGGTGGTTCTTGGTAAAGCATAGAAGAAGATCATCGAAATGATGATTACCGCTGGGGCAAGCATCCAAAGAATGAGGCGCGAGAATCTTGGTGCGATCGAAACGATCGATAGCCAGTTGTGATCAGCGTTCACACTCAGCCATTGGGTTTGTCTCTGTGCCTGTGACGCTTTCTTTGAGTTTTTGCCTTCGTTTGGTTCGGTGACACCTTCGATGACACAGGTGCCTGCAATCAGACTTAGTGCCATAGCGCCAATCAGAGCGATTGGGATCAAGAGTATCCCAAATAATAATGCGTCATTAAAAACGGCTGCTACAGTGAGTTCAAGAAGACAAAACACCGCAAGCTGCTCAAAGATCCTGCGGCTCTTTTTTTGCAGCATCAGGATGGCCTGCACAAAAACAAGCAGTTGAGCCACCACTCCCATCTGATGTTGGCCGGGCGCATTGAGTTCAACAAAGTCTCCTACGCAGAACATTGCGGCAACGCCCATCGCCGCATAGGCCGCTACTGCGGGTAACGCAAAGAATTCAAGCCAATCAACGAATACAAAACCAAATGCCGCAAAGAAAACAGCGAATATTGAGAGTGCAGAACCATCGGTTCCCGATGCTAAAACCAATCCCCCTAAACAGCTAATGACCGCAAAATAAAATTTTAATCTGAGTTTAAGCCTCTGCTTTGAGGAAGGTGAACCGGGGAGGGGCAAAGCGGAAAGTGTTGGTTCGCTTGGCTGGTTGAGTTCAGCCGTTTGTGGATCGGGATGTCGGAAATTCCCGGTGCGCTCTTGCTCTCGATTTACCTTGGTCATTGATCACTCCTGTTTGCTACCGACTGTTTCTCGGTCACGTATGCCGATGAGCCGGTGGATGATTGAGTGATCGTCTCACTTCCTATTGGACTTCGCATTTCCTGAATCGGGATTGATTTTGCCTTGGTGCGTTCAGCAGCGTCCGTTCTCGGTGGCGAGATCGACTTGGTTTCGTTAACAGCCTGCTCGGAATCGACGATCGCCCAGTGATCGAGGTCCGTTTTAACATTAGCCCAAATCAAGTGGCTTCGGTGAAACCAATCCGTCAATAGATGGCTGATATCAGCGTTGTCAGCTTGAAACTGCTTGAAGGTTCGTGTGCTGATGACGATGACTTCTTTTGGCTTAATTCTTTGTCGATTTAGATGTTCATACGCTGCCTGCCATTGCGGGTGATCCGATGCGTTTAGGGTGGCAAGCGATTCAATCATCTTTTTGCATAAACGAGCGTTTCCGTTGCGTCCGAAAACGAAGGATGTTGACGTGCCGACACATATCAAGTCTGCGTGATCGGTTGTGTTACCTAGGATACCAACCGCCAGCGACGCGGCTAGGCTGACAGCGGACTCGACAAGTTCAGGATCGGTTTCGTTATTTTCAAATGCGTCGACAATTAGGCATGCGTCGAGACGTTTATGGTCCTCGAATTGTCGAACCGCGAGATCACCAAGTCGCGCAGACGTTCTCCAGTGAATCCATTTTTGGCTATCCCCATTTCGCCATTCTCGCAGGCCGTAAAATTCGCCCTCGGCGGGACCCTGGTTATGGTGGTTGGCTGTGTTACCGGTCGAATGATGTTTAATCGCTCGTTTCCAATTCTTCCTCAAGTTCAATAGCTTCGGATACACGATCAACTCAGCTTCGTTTGTCTCCTGAACCGTGGCCGTCGAGAGTGAAAAGGGAAAGCAGGTAATGATCCTGATTCCCTTCAGTTGATAGATTCCCCTGCGTGCGAATCTGACGTTGGAGGAAATGAGACGTTTTCCGCCTGCTTCGATCAAGGGAGTTCCAGTTGCAATCTGGCCTTGAGGCGATTGCCATTGGGACTGCACCGTGTCCTCGATTCGCACCATCCAAGCGGGCGTCCAGCGACTCTCGTTTTCAAGTTGATACCGAAATGTGGTCTCATGCCCCGCGAAAATGTCATCAGGTACAAGTCGTTTGACTTTTACTTTTTCGATGCTTCGTCTTGATAACCGCCACTGCATCATCAACGCGGCAACCATCAACCCTGCGAGAACGAGCAGAAGATTAAAGCCTCGCAACGCACCACCTAACATCGCAAAGACACCCACGAAAAGTGAATGAAATCCTAGGCGGGTTAACCGCTGAGTTAGTTTGCGTTTTTGATTCACTGTTTGACTCAATCCTGATATCCCTGTACCACTCAAGCTTGGCGTCTGCGACTTAACCGCTTGGCAATGCTCCTACGCCAGTTCATCGTGTATTCGCTGCGTTTTCAAAGGGGGGGAGTGAGGCAAGATCACACTTTGGTCTGCTCCTGTGACCGTTCCATGAATCTCGTTAGACCGGAACCGGTATTCGCGCAACCAGGTCTGTCAGATGGTCCGTTACCGTTTTGCGGCCAGCGTCTTGGAAAATCCCGTTGGTAAGAAGCCGATGGGACAGACACGGAACAGCTAACGCTTTGACGTCATCAGGCGTAACGAAATCTCTTTCCTCCGTGATCGCTCGCGCTTGGCAAGCTCGGTAAAAGCTGAGTGCACCACGCGTGCTGACACCGACTTGAAATGCATCGTCCTGCCGAGTTGCGTCAACGATCGATAAAAGATAATCAACCAGAGTTTCATCAAACCTGATATCTCTGGCTGCGTCTTGAGCCGTTTTGATCTGCTCGGTGGTCACCACCGCCTTCAGTTGATTCACGGGTTCACCGAGTCGATGAGTCGACATCACCTCTTTCTCAATCTCACGGCTTGGGTATCCGATCGAGGATCGTAAGAGAAATCGGTCCATCTGGCTCTCGGGTAGCGTGTACGTGCCCTCGAATTCAAATGGATTTTGTGTCGCAACGACGATAAACGGTTTGGGTAATGGATGGGTGATGCCATCGATCGAAACGCAACCCTCACTCATTGCCTCGAGAAGAGCCGACTGGGTTCGAGGAGGAGCGCGATTGATCTCGTCGGCGACCACAACGTGATTGAAAATAGGGCCGCGTTTGAATTCAAAGTCACGAGTATCCGATCGGTAGATTGCACTGCCGGTGATGTCGCTCGGTAAAAGATCCGGCGTGAACTGTAACCGAGCGAAGGAACCTTCAATGCTGGACGCTAAAGCTTTCGCCGCAAGCGTTTTGCCGACACCAGGTACGTCTTCCAGCAATAGGTGTTCCCCAGCAATGAGTGTTACCACCAGCATCTGCACTAATTCATCTTTACCAAGCACAACGCGGCTGATGTTTTCTCGAAGCAGACGGGACGTTGCAAACGCATCCTGCGACATCAAAGGAGACTTTCAAAGGAGAAGCAGAAAAGATCTTGCGTTAAACAACTTCTGCATACAAAAGCAGAAGAGGTTGCCGTATTAGGTATTGTAGCAGCTTCCCAACCCCTTACCGCTCAGTGGAATGTTCAAAGAGGGATAGAAGTGTGCGAAAAGAGCAACGGTTTTTTGGCGATTCACCCTCCCTCGGCGGGCAATGAATATCCACTAGTTGAGTCTTTTGCGAGGTATGGGGGTTGGGCCAGACAAAAAAATAGCGGCGACCACGTGAATCGGGACGCCGCTACGATTTTTATCTGCTTTTTCCTGATCGATGAGTGAAATTGACTCATCCATGCATTAACCGCTCACCAAATGCGAACTCGATTTTCTGGTGCCAAGTAGAGTGAGGATTCTTTGGTAATTCCGAATGCTTCGTACCATGCGTCTAAGTTCCGTACGATGCCATTCGCTCGGTACTCACTGGGGCTGTGGGGATCGGTGATGAGGCGATCAAGTAGTTCTCGATCGCGGTAAAGTCGTCGCCATATTTGAGCCCATCCGAGGAAGAATCTTTGGTCCCCGGTCAGCCCGTCAATCACGGGTGCTTCTTTCCCCTCTAGCGATAATCGGTACGCCTCGTAGGCGACACTGAGTCCGCCAAGGTCACCAATGTTTTCACCCAGTGTTAGTTCACCGTTGACGAAATTACCTTCAAGCGGTTCGTACTTGTTGTATTGATCCACAAGACCTTTGGCACGTCGTTCGAATTCCTGACGATCTTGCTCGGTCCACCACATTCGAAGATTGCCTTCGCCATCGAACTTACTTCCTTTGTCGTCAAAACCGTGGCTAAGTTCGTGTCCGATCACCGCTCCAATTCCTCCGTAATTGACCGCGTCATCGGCCTGCATGTTGAAAAATGGCGGTTGTAGGATTGCTGCGGGAAACACAATCTCGTTCATTGTTGGGTTGTAGTAGGCATTGACCGTCTGGGGCGTCATGTGCCACTCGGTGCGATCGATGGGACCACCCAGCTTGTCGAGTTCTCGTTGGGCTTCAAACTTTGCCGACGCAATCATGTTGGTGGCGAGCACCTTTGATTCGATGGCTAGTTTGTCATAGTTTTTCCATACATCGGGATAGCCGATTTTGGTGGTGAACATCGAGAGTTTCTTGTTTGCTTCTTGCTTGGTGTTGTCACTCATCCAGTCACGAGTTTTGATTCTCGACTCAAACGCTCGCTCGAGATTCTTGACCAACTGCTGCATTCGCAATTTTGCTTGGGGTTGGAATTGTTCCGCTACATAAAGCTGACCAACCAGTTCACCCAATGCTCCTCCGGTCACTGCTACCCCACGCTTCCACATCGGTTGCTGCTGATCCACTCCACGAACGGCGGTACTATGGAAATCAAAGGATCGTTTCTCGATCGTCTCCGTTAGGCTTGAGGCATACTGGTCGATCAGATGGAATTTGAGATAGAGCTTCAGAACGTCGACCTCCGTCTCAGCAAACACCTTAGCGAATGCATCGATAAAGCTGGGTTGGCGAACCACAAAGGCTTCTTGCGTTCCCATGCCAGCGGCCTCCGAGAAAGGTTGCCAAGCAAAGCTACTCAATTGTTTCGCTAGGTCTGCCGACGATACTTGGTTGTAGGTTTTGACGGGGTCGCGATTTTCCGTCTTGGTCCAGTGGTGCTTGGCTATCTCGGTCTCCAGCTTAAAAATCTGAGATGCAGCTCCCTCAGGGTTGGATGTACCCATGACTCGCAACATGTCCGCGATGTACTGCTTGAGGTCCGAACGCAGCACGACGAAACGCTCATTTTCGTCATCTAGGTAATACTCGCGGTCTGGAAGCGTCAATCCAGATTGGGTGACGTAGACGGTGTACTGGTCACTGTTGCGAGCGTCCACACTGACGTAGGCAGCAAGCGGACCATAGACACCGTAGTGAAGTAGTTGACCCATGACGACCGCGACATCGCGGCGGGATTCAATGGAATCGATCAAGGCCTGCGGTTCGTGAAGCGGCGCAATGCCGGCTTGATTGCGTGTTTGGAGATCCAGTACCGAACGATACAGATCACCAACTTTCTGGCTCGCAGAACCCTTTTCCGATTCCGAATTCGCCGCTTGTTCGATCAGTTGTCTGACCTGCTCGTCCGCTCCGTCCGCGAGAAGCGTGAAGATCCCGTAATTGGATTTGTCCGCAGGGATCTCGGTTTCCTCGAGCCATTTTTCATTGGCATACCAATAAAAATTATCACCCGGTTTGATGCTGGAACTGAAAAGACTGAGATCGATTCCAGAAACTTTTTCTGTCTGGTCTACAGCCGCGTTCGACGTCTGATCTTTGGCATCCTCAGCGTGGGCAACCGAGCTGAACGCAAAACCCGCCGCAAGACACGCTTGGGTAATCGATTTCATGATATCGAATCGAGAGTTCATCAGAGATCTGTTCCTTAATACGGTGATCAGGCTTGTTTTCTAGGGTGCTACTTTATCGACGTAAGTATTAAAAGAGTACCCGTTCTACAATTATTAAGCACTGTTACGTGGGTTGAGCGTGCTGTGTTCCCGCGATTCATTCTAACGCCAATCGCTCGACCAATCTTTGGTTTTCAAACCGCTGCGAATTCTCCACTCTCGAAGTTCCGCTAGTAGGGATTGCTTGACGGATGTGTGGTCCGTGTGCTCCCAAAGATTCATTGACTCCGATGGATCTTGTTCCAGATCAAATAATTGCCCGTGCGGCTCATCTAGAAAATGCACCAACTTGTGTTGCTGATTGCGAACCATTGTCATGAATTCACAGCCCGTTAAAACGGCGTCACGCGCCTGTTCGCAATAAACATGGTCACGTCCCCGCCAATCCGGATTCTGCTCAAGTGCCGATGATAGAGAAATCGCCTCCCAATCTGACGGGACGTCAATGCCAGCCCAGTCAAGAATCGTGGGGCCAAGATCCATCAGTTGAGTCAATTCTTCGACCTTGCGCCCGCCGCCAAAACGAGCGGGAGACCAGATGATCAGCGGCACTCTGGTGACCTGCTCATACATGGTCCACTTCTGGCTGTGTCCATGATCGGTCAGGCAATCCCCATGGTCGCTCGTGAAAATCACGATCGAGTTTTCTAGATAGCCATTGCTCTCTAGTGCTGCCATGATCTCACCAACCTTCTCATCAATCATGGTCACGTTGGCAAGGTAGTAAGCCCTTTGCCGTTGTCGCTGTGCGTCGGATGGTTGCAAGTCAAGGACAACCGAGTCGTGATCAACTTCAAAGTTATGTTGCCGCAACTCCTTTAGCGCAGGAGGTTGACCTTCTAGATCCTCGGTCGTCACCGGGGCGATGGGTAGTTCTTGGTCGAGATAATGGTTGGTGTATCTCGAAACTGGGTCATACGGAGGATGCGGTCCGGGGAATCCAATTTGCAGAAACAGAGGACGCATGGGTGGCTTATTGTTGATCCACCAAGTCGCCATGTCTCCGACAAAAAAATCGGGATGCGTGTCCTCTGGTAACTCCCAGTCAAAGGCTCCGAGCGATTGATGATAGTCCTCACGCTTGCGATAAAATTCACGCTGCTGTTTGACCAGTCCACGGTAGCGTAACGCTCGATCCCACTCGTCAAAATAATATCGTCCCTCCAGATAACGGTCTTTGTTTTCAACAACAAATCTCTCGTGAAAACCAAGTTCAGTTTGATACGGCCATGTATGCATCTTTCCGATGTTGGTGCAGTAGTAACCCGAGTCGTTCAGACGCTCAATCCAACTGCGTCGCCACGTGTCGGCGTTTTTTAAGATTCCGGTGGTATGTGGGTAGTAACCTTTGAAAAGACTTGCTCTAGCCGCTGCACATGAGGCCGCCGTGACGTGGCACTGCGTAAACGTGATCCCCTCACGAACGAGACGGTCGAGGTGGGGCGTTTGCATATGGGGGTAACCCAACGCCGCAATGGTGTCGAATCGCTGCTGGTCCGTGATGATAAAAATCACGTTGGGGCGATTGTCATTTTGTTTTTTGTTCTGTACGAACATGTGTGGCCTGCTATCACGACGTCGATAATGACTTGACTACCTTGGTTTTAACGGTTTATCCATCCAACGCCTACCTGACCCATCCATCTGTTTTATTGATGTGGTAGGAAAGCTTTTAGACATTCATACGGTCGCGTTTCAAAGGTTCGTTTGTCGTCACAGGATCCGAAGGGGCGATCAACTTTGTAACCGGTTCGATTGGATCATGATCGAATCGAACCGGTCGATCACGGTTTGTTAACTCGGTAAAACAACTGAACTCGAAAAAATTTCGGCCGCGACCTGAGGCAAGACGCGAAAAGTTTCCTAGCGATTGCATCCGCGCGATTGCTGAATAAAGAATTCAAAACCAACTGGTACCATGCGAAGTATCACATGCGTAATGGTTCGTAGCGAGTTGAGAAAACGTCGCTGATTCAGTTTGGAAGGGGAAATCGCTGGGGCGACTGCCGGTTTTTCTACAGGCGGTCGCACGCGTCGTGTGGAGAGCTAGACCGCGGCTCCGGGAACCATGCTGGTATCCACACTCCTA
>JADHOA010000160.1 GCA_016779185.1 Rubripirellula sp. | reverse complement strand
AGTGCTGATTCCCAAGCGGCGCAAACGATCACATCGCTTGGGTGAGAAAAGCCTCAATTCTTCGACGCTCATGCTACGAATTTTCTGGGCATGATTCGTGATTTTGGCGGGCTTAGCATTGGAGCGAATCTGCCGGACAGGTCCTGCATGATCATGGACCGGTGTGGTGTCGACGTGACAGTGAATGCGGATCATCTCTTCATCAGATGATTTCCCATGATCCACAAATAACGACTTGGTGAGAGAAGATGCTGAAAACCAGCGATATATTTTTTTGAACAACGAATCGACTCCCGTCCCTGTTTTAACGTTTTAACTACGACTCTTTTCATCACTTGTTCTCCGCAGCAAGACATTTGCGGCTAGGCTTTCAGCCCCCCAAGGATCAAGCAACATCTTGCTGCTCATCTTCCATCTCATTCCCACTATCTTCATCAGTCTCCAGTTCGCCTTGGGCATTTAGATCTTCATCACCGTAGGACTCAGACTCGTCCTCTGATTCCTCTTCGTCTACATCTTCGTATTCTGAATCTTCTTCTTCCGAGTACGTCTCATCCTGTTCTTCGTCCTCTTCTTCCTCGTACGCTTCTTCTTCCTCGCTGTCGCACTCAGAGTCGTCTTCAGCGTCCTCTTCGTCTACATCTTCGTATTCTGAATCTTCTTCTTCCGAGTACGTCTCATCCTGTTCTTCGTCCTCTTCTTCCTCGTACGCTTCTTCTTCCTCGCTTTTGTATTCGCCTCCATCCACTGCGGTCGCCGCGATTGACACGCCCCCCGCGGAGTCAGTGCATTGATCATCATCCGAGCGAAGCGGAGCGATGCTCAGCGAGTCTTTTAATTCCTCGTCCACCTGTGCTGTATTTTCAGCAACCACTTCCAAGAC
This sequence comes from Rubripirellula sp., assembly GCA_016779185.1. Taxonomy (GTDB): domain Bacteria; phylum Planctomycetota; class Planctomycetia; order Pirellulales; family Pirellulaceae; genus Rubripirellula. The sequence goes on along the minus strand of JADHOA010000160.1, from coordinate 8,136 downwards.
AGATTCAATTTCGGCGGAGGGGTTACGAATCGATCTTGCCTGAGAAAACTCACGGATGATTTCAGATGCATCTCGATCAAACCAGGCCCAACCAAATTCACCATTTTCGTGAGAATCATGATCGACGGTCGGACCATCCACTCCTTCAGCCCGCTCCACCTCTTCGACGGCTTGGTCGCTTAGACTCGGATCACTCGATTGATTTGAATTGGTGGTTTTCCAGCCATCGCCGCGACGCCGGCTTAAATCATCCCCAGATTTTTTTAACGAAAAACGACGCTGAAGTTTCTTATCGCTCGAGTTTTTCCTATCGGATTGATCACCAATTACCCATCCCTCATTCAAGGTGGCTTCATTAGGATTCGACTCGCCAGGCTGATCGTCACTACCGTCGCCCGATAGATTCGGGAAAGGGGCTCCTTGTTCGGTCGCCTGCGTCGCCGTCCGATCCTCTTCTAAAACAACGGCCGAGTTAAACCCTTGTTCGCTAGCTGGCTTATCAATGCTCAATGCTTGGGGATTGATGCTAACCGCTTCACCCTGAGTCGGTTGATTTTGTGGCGTGGGAGAGCCGACAGAATGATTTAGTCCGACCGGTATCACTTCATCAACTTCACTATCGGACGAAGATACGTTTTCAACCTCTTCGGTGGGCGTCTTTGCAGATCGATCAACACCCGGAAGAATTGCCGCTTGACCGGGTTGCCCATGGAGCGGCATAAGCCGAGTTTCAACTCCGATCTCTTGAAACATTTCAACGACGTGCTGGTGGCAGGTGAACATCAGAACCTGATGACCCTGCTGTGAAAAAGCGAATAAGGTTTTGGCGGCGTGCTGGGCGCGTTCGCGGTCAAAATTAACGAGAACGTCATCCAGAACAAGCGGTAATACGACCCCCCGCCTTGCATAGGTCGCGGCGAGTGACAGCCTCAACGCAATGAAAACGGCTTCTCTTGTTCCTCGGCTGAGGCGATTAACTTGAATGGCTCTCCCCTTCGCGTCATCGACGTTAAGCTGATTGGTACCAAGAGGAGTCCAAACCCGAACATACTTTCCATTGGTCAGCTGATCGAGAAAGAGTGATGCCTCACGCAGGGTTTCAGGCTGTCGCTCTTTTTCAAAAGTCGCACAGACATCGTCCAGTAAAAAACTGGCAGTTGCCAAAATCTGCCACTGATGAATCGTTGATTCTAATTTTCTTTCAACGCATGCAAGCTCCAGCTTTGCAGTCGCCAGGCGACTATCGGCTGCGAGATGTTTCATCTCTTGGGTGGTCTCACCCTGCTGGGTTTGCAACTGCGAGGCCCTATCCTCCGATTCACTGATGGCAGCGGTTAATTTCTCCCACCTCTTTTCTAAATCATCAGTCGAAGCACCATGAATTTGGCTGGCAATCTCCTGCGGATCCAGATGCGGCCCAATCATCTTCGAGATCGTTTGCTCAATCTCTTGGTGTTTCCGCTGCGTCTCAGCGAGCTCAACTCGCTGATCAACCATCTCATAGAATTGTTCAGCCGACTCAACTCCGCATCGAGTCCATAACGCATCACGCCGCTGCTCGCCTCGAACAATCGCTCTGCGAATTTCAGACTGCTGTTTCTTTAGCTGTAAGTCTTGTTGTTGAAATTCACGACGCTTCTTCAACCAATGGGATTGCCGCGCCATCGCCTCGCGCAAGTCATTCAGATGCTCGAGCGGTCCGAGATTCCGATTGGCGTTGATTTTGGAATCAAATTCTCCAAGCTCATCATCCTGCGATCGGAATTCCATTTCGGATTGATTCACATCGAGGTAGAGAGCCTCAATTCGTTTGGCGATCGCAAGACGCTCGCGATCGCGTTGTTCTCGCTCGCTTTCTAAACCGCGCAACCGAGCAACACTTACCTGTAGTCGTTCATACTCTGCACCCAGACCCTTCACTTTCGAAGGCGACATCGAACGACTCAGGCCTAATGCCTCGAGCGCATTGCACCAATCGGACTTTGCCTTATTGAGTTCCGTTGCCGCGCGTTTCGCCTGGTCGGTTGCCAATTGATAAGCGTGCTGCGCTGCTTGATGTTGATGGTAGGTCGGAAGCGTTGCCTCCAACTCAACCAACTGCACCTCTTTTTCACGCACTCGCAACTCGAGGGAATCTTCACCTACTGAGATTCTCAAATCTAGGTGTTGCCTCTCTGCTTCCAGTTCTCTGATCTGCTTGCGGATTGAATCGATCTGCCGCTCGCATGCCTCTCGCTCGGCTACGGTCTGACGCTGCCCATTTTCTCGACCAAAATAGAACAAGAGCAGTCCCATCACACCCATCAAAATGCAAAGCATTCCCCAAGTAGGATCAGGAAGATCCGTTAAGAACGTCAATCCAAGGACATGCGCGATGCCGTACACCATCGACACGGAACCGAAGATGAATGGAACCGCCAACAGGATCAATCGATCCACCGGCAAGGCTTCTGCGGTCGTGAGTTCGACGGTTTCTCGTTCTAGCTCACGATAATGTCTCTTCAGTTTTTGCAAGTGTTCACCGACCTGAATTCGGTCACGCAGCTGCCTTAGATCTTCGTTGTGCTCACGGATCGCCTGTTGCAGATCTTTGACCCCCGCTCGGTCAAGAACCTTCTCGAGCGTCATGCCGATCCGATCTGCATGACTGCGATGCTCTTTTGCTTGAGACTTCGCCTGACGCAACAAAAACAGCTGCTGCTTGACTCTTTTGGCTGGCGGTGAAAGCGTTGCGAGCGACTGTCGATTCAATTCGGGAAACCCTCGATGGGAGACGCCCGGCGAAGTATTGAGTACGGAACCCTCAATCCCTAATCTTTCAGAAGCAACCTCGACCTGCTTTCGCGCCTGCTCCAATTGCTCGTCGAGTAAAGCGATCTGTTCATCAATCGCCTCAATCCATGGAACTTGTTGAACTGCAGCTTCAATTGCACTCTGCATTTGCAGTAAGTATTGATTAATCGGCAACTCGGACACGTGCCGCCGGATCTCTCGTCGCTTCTCTTTCACGCTCTCGATCTGCACGCGATTCTGTTCGAGCGTTTTCTCAATCTCCGAGTACTGCTTCGGCGCATCCTCGGGCAGTATGGGTCGACTGGAGAACACAACCAACTGTTCTTCCAGATGAATTCTTTGACACCAAACATCGTAGATGCTGGTTGCCACTTCAACACAACGAGCCTCGTGCTCGAGCGATTCCACTCGCTGAGCGAGTGCATCGATCTCTTGCCGAAGCGTGATTCGCTGAGACGCTAACTCAACCCAGCGTTTACCACCTCGTGTTAGATCCTGGACTTCGGAACGAAGACGTTCCCGCTTTGCAAATAATTGATTGAGTTTATCAGCTTCGTCCAATTGGGTTAGCTGAGTCGAACCGACTAAATCGACTCGGTTTTTTCTCAAATCACGAATTACATCGACCAGTGAAACTCGATCAAGACCGCTGGTCAATTTGTACAACTCGTCCGCTGCTTCGGTGCCATCAAGTGAACTGAGTTCTTGGAGTTCGCGAAGTCCGATGGCAAAAACATTCGTGAAGATGGACTCGTCAATCTGTCCGAGCAGACTGGTGAGGCGATTCTGACCGTGACGTGAGCCATCAGGAGTCAAAACGGATAGCTGCCCACCTTCATTCTCTTGATCGAAGTGACGGTGAATTTGATATCCACCGCCTTGCCCAGTAACGCGAATTGCACCGCCCAGCTTTCCACCAAACACGGGTGGAAAATAACGATCCCGACGCTCCGAGGAAAAACCGTAAAGCATTGCACGCAAAAACTGCATCAACGTCGTCTTTCCGGCTTCGTTTGGGCCGTAAAAGAGCGTCATCCCATCTTGCAACTTGTCGACGGTCAGTCCTGTCCAGACACCAAATCCGTCGATCTGAATCTCTTTGACTTTCATGCGTGCTACCTCCCGTTCCCTGGACCACCACGCAACAACTCCACTCCAATTCGCGTTGCCTGACTAAGCGTCTCTGTCCAGAGAGATTCAGGAACTTCCCCGAGGTGCCTTGTCATCGCCGAAGCGAGCGGAGGACTTTGTTCAACCAGCGGCATCAAGTCCAACGCCGACTGATCGCGGTTCTGAAACTTGATCGATGCTCGCAGAAAATCCCCCAAAATTGTGTCCTCTTCTCGCCAAGCCTTGGGGTAATGAGGAGGGGGTTCGATCGTGAATGAGAGTGACCAAACCGAGGGTGACCCAGCTCCGTACTCATTCCGCGACCATTGCAGAATCCCATCCAAGTTTTTGATCGCACCGAGCTCGGTTGGATCCGAAATGTGAATCTCCCAAGCGATGAGAAGATGTCGATCTCCGTGCTCGTTTTGAAGTCGATAAATCCTCTCACCAATTAGATTCTCGAGGCTCCCTTGCGTGGCGACATCCTGCTCGCTCAAGATCACCCTGCAATAGCGAAATGTGTCGACTGAATGATCCTGCAATCGAATGGTGCCGTTGGCATCCACGTCCACCACCTGATAACCATGATGCCCCAGTTCATCAAGCGACCGACCTTGTGGTGTCCCCGGATAAGCAGCAATCCAGCCGTCCTCATGCTCAAAAAACGATCGTTGATGCCTTCCCCCAAGAGCCCAGTAATCAAACGGCTCTTCAGATAATGCGTCAATCGTCACATCACCGTAGGCGACCCCAATCCTGAACAAATCGGTAGAATCACCGTAAAAGCTTGGAACGTTAACTCGCGGCTTTCCATCACAACTTCGACCCACCAACTGGCAAATCGGTCTTCCCGATCGCATCGCTGAAACCACGCGAGTTTGTGTTGATGGAAAAAGTGTCACGTTGTCCGGTAACGCAATCGCCTCTGGCCAAAAAGCATGATCATCCGCGATACCTGCGGACCAATACACCGCCTTGTCCTTTTCCCGCAGTCGCTCAAATCCATCCAAAAGCAAAGAAAGGCCATAAGGCCCCGCAGCCTGGGGTTGAATCAGATCACCGGTAAGAACCAAGAAGTCAATTCGATCGGAAAGCGCTGCATCAAAATAGACGAGACAGCTTTCCAAGGTGCTTGCACCATTGACTCTCTGAGATGGTCGGGTAACTCATCAATGTCCGTCAGTGGATTCTCGAGATGAAAATCGCTGGCGTGAATGAATCGAAACGACTCGACTGACACTGGTACTCTCCTTGCAACCTAACGTCTTACCCGCAACACAATCCACTCTCGCCGCAGGTCACCTCCATCTTTGGCAGAACCTAATTGCAGTCTTCACCAAGCAGTGAAACAATTCCTTACAGCTGCGCAAGGTGGGTAGTTTAACGAGATTTGCGAAGTCAGGCCAAGTCGGATTCCGCGGCCCAAATGCTATCAACTTGTAATGTGATCAAGCTAGCTGACACGGACAGCGCACACCGGGTGACAGACGCAAAGGAAGCGGCAAACGAGACAGAGAGAAAGTGCGCCGGCGATCTCTGCTGAATCAACACGGCGCAAAACCAACACGGCGCAAAACCAACACGGCGCAAAACCAACACGGCGTGGGGCTAACCGCCGATTCGCTATTGCCATAGCCGCGGGGGATTCACATGGAGCCGTCGCCGGACGTCGCGGATAGCCTCGCTACTTTTGGCCGGAAAACTTTGACACCACGATCAACGTCAAGAAGGCAAGGGGAATGGTGATAATCCCCGGCTGACTGAACGGTGCGAGGGCGTCAGCGGGATCCAATCCATAGACTGACTTGTAGGTGTCCGCCGAGAGCAAAATCCAACCGAGCGAGCTGATCATACCAACCAGCACACTGGCAATGATGCCCTGCCGAGTTGTCCCTTTCCAGAACAATAACATCACGAGAGCGGGAAGATTCGCGCTTGCAGCAATACTAAATGCCCATCCCACCAAATATCCAACGTTCAACTCCTTGAATAGTATCCCCAGCACGATTGCGATCAAACCGACCACAACTGCAGCGATTTTTGCAATGCGGACCTGTTGATCACTACTGAGCTTTAGACCACAAACGCCTGACAAGAGGTCATGCGCGACGGCACCACTGCTGGCGAGGATCAATCCGCTGACCGTTCCAAGCACGGTGGTGAATGCGATTGCAGAGATCACGGCAAACAGCCAAGGACTAACACTTCTCGCCAACAAAGGCGCGGCCATGTTGGTATCGGTCAAGTCGAGTGATCCACTGGTCATCGCTCCCAATCCGAGATAAAGCGTTAAGACATAAAAGAAACCAATGGTTGCGATACCAACGATCGTACTCTTTCTTGCCGCTGCACCATCTTTGACCGTGTAGTAACGAATCAAAATATGAGGCAGCGATGCAGTACCACAAAAGAGAGCAAGCATGAGTGAGAGGAAGTTCAAACGATCTTTTGTTTCACCTCCGCGAATCCCCGCAAACTTGGGATGCTCCCCTGGTCGCAACACTCGACTACCTTCTGTTGGCTTCTGGAAATAAACCGTGGTCGAAGACTCATCTGCATGTTGGATACTCGCTTTTCCCCACAGCATGACTTCGCTTTCAGACAGCGTGTTAAAGTAGCTGATTGGTCCCAGTGGTCCGGTGGAGGTTTGACCGTCCGGAAGCTTGGACAGCCTACCTACCGGCAAAAGCTGCTTTTGCCCCTCATCAACACCTCGCGGCGCACCATCCACACTCACGTCAGTACCCCGCATAGTCATTGCTTGACCCTGACGAAGCATCATCTTGGTGTCATCTTCGGCGGCTGTTTCGATGTGATAAACATCAAAACCAACCCCGTCAGATGATTCCAAGCGAACAAAAGGATGTTCTTGCCAGCCATCATCAGCACCAATCACCTGACGGCCATTTATCGAACCAGATTCCAACTCCTCTTGCGAGTAGGGTCCAAGCAGTTCAAAGGTTTCTTGATCCACCTCAAACCCTTTATCAAGCACCATCATCACAAGAATCGCGCTAAAGACAACGAGTAACGAACCTTTGAAAAACTGCACCCACGTCGTCGAGACCATTCCGGCAGTCACAACGATGGTGATCACCACAACGCCCACTAAAACCACACCAACCCAGTGTGGGTAGCCGAGTAAGGGTTGAATAAGCGAACCTGCACCAACCATCTGCGGGATCAAGTAAAACACGCTGACCACAAGCGTGCTAATGCCGGCAGCTGCCTTGATACCACGTGAATCAAAGTTTGCATCCAAAGCGTCGGCAAAAGTAAACCGGCCCAATCGCTTCATCGGCTCGGCAATCACAAATAACGCAACGATCCAGCCTGCGAGGAAACCAATCGAGTACAGGAACCCATCGTATCCATAGGCGGCGATCATTCCGCAAATCCCCAAAAAGGATGCGGCGGAGAGGTAGTCACCGGCAAACGCAACGCCATTGACGAACCAAGGGATCTGCCCGTGCGCGGCAAAATAGCCCTCTGACGAATTAGCACGTCTACCCAAATAAAAACTTAAAGCAACGGTGCCGACAACGAACAACAAAAAGATGACGATTGCCATCGGTGCGGGATCGTAAATCACTGTTCGCCCTCCTTGGATACCTGATTTTCCTCACAGACAGCCTCGAGACTCGACTGACTCGTTTCCTTTTTCTCCACCGTATTTGAGGAGGAATCAACAGGCTCAACACGGCACATCCATCCGTAAATAAGCGACAGGATGAATGCAATTTTGATCAGGGCAAAGCCGTAGACAATGGCAAGATTCAAGCCAAAAAGGACCTTCGTCTCCATTGCGTCGGCCAAAAATGCGTTACCGAGCACGAACCCGAGATAAAGAAGCAGGTAGACCACAAAGAGAATCAGCCCCAACCGTGTGTTGTACTGACGCTCTGGTGAAATCGTTTCCGAGGTTTTCATCAGATTTCTATGAAGTGTAAGTTTCGACAAGCAGAAGTTAGCAAACGCATCGGAAGAAGAGATTCTGCGCGTGGCCTTCGAGGCAAGTTTATAAACGAGATTAGCCATTCGCGGGGATCTCAACGCTATTTTTTATGACCTTCCTACAGAAAACCCCCGTCGGTTTCTTCCTCAAATCCCACCAATTACCTGAGCTTGGCATCCTGATTTCGATTCATCGTCAGATACCAGCGACGAAAGTACCGGAAGAAGCGATGCGAAAAAGTCGCACAATGGGCCGGCAAAAAACCCGCGATCGAACTG
>JADHOA010000159.1 GCA_016779185.1 Rubripirellula sp. | reverse complement strand
GGGCAATCAAAGGGTTCATACTCCCAATCTCGATGAACTCGCTGCTCAATCTGCAATTTTCCCCAATTGCTACGTTCCTTCGAGTGTCTGCCGCCCATCACTCGCAACGATCGTGACTGGACTTTATCCCCATGAACACGGAATTTATTTCAACCACGGACCGCCGGGTAACGCGGGCTACAATCGCATGCAATCCCGAATCGAATATGAAACCCATCGCGAAAACGAATTCAAATTAATCCAAAGACTTGAAACCCTTCCGAAAATTTTCTCCTCCGTCAAAGGATACCGTTGCTTTCAGACCGGAAAATTCTGGGAAGGCCACTTCAGCAACGCCGGATTCACGGATGGCATGACGAAGTTTACCGCTCCACCGACAGGACAAACATTCGGCGGCACAAGAACTCTTGCGAATGGTGAAAAAGTTGCACACGGCAATGGCGATTGGGGCCTGAGTATTGGACGTGAAACGATGGCACCGATCAAGGATTTCATCGAGGATTGTGAAGAACAATCAACACCTTGGATGGTTTGGTATGCACCGTACCTTCCGCATCTGCCCCATGATGCACCCACTCGTTTCCAGCAACTTGCGGCTCAACACCCCGGAGTGCTGCCTTGGGAAAAACCCTACTTTGCCTCGATCGCACAACTTGATGAATCAATCGGTGAACTGAGAGCAATGGTGGCGACATTATCGGATGTCAAGCAAACCATCTTTGTTTTCCTTTCGGACAATGGGTGGCGACCGAGCCAACACCGATCAAAACAAAGACCACAAGACTTTGAACAAACCAAACGCAGTAAACGCTCACCGTTTGACGATGGTATCAGAACACCCTTGCTGATTAGCTGGCAAGGAACGATCACTCCACAAACACAGAGTGGTCTCACCAGCAGCGTAGACATTTTTCCAACCCTAGCCAGTGCGGCCGGAATCCCAAATCCTCACTGGGCGAACCTGCCGGGATTCGATCTTTATAAAATGCTACAGAGAAACGAGACGATACCCGAGAGCCGAGCGGTTTATGGGGAAATCTATCCGGGTGACGCAACGTCCATTGGTCGACCCCAAGACGACATCGCATATCGTTGGATTCGCGAGGGAAAAATGAAACTGATTGCTCCGCATCCATCGAAAAAGGAAGATGCGCTGGCCATTGCTCGTCAATCAAAACCACCCAAGACAGAAAGCGGCACAGGAGTGATTCGAGCGTGGAACGAGTACCTGGACACCGACTCCCTTTTTGACGTTAGCGTTGATCCTTTCGAGAAGCTGAATTTGGCGAATTCTCCAAGCCATCTTTCCTCGATGCGAAAACTGAAATCTCAATTAGATGCATGGTGGAATCCATCATCGGCTGCCCGCACCCCACCAAAGACCGAGCTGATAAAACCGTAACCCACAGCACTCAGCGAAGCTTTGCGATCCCAAAAACGGGACTTTACAACCAAACACAGAACTGCCACCCCTAGAAACACGAAGTGTCCGGAATCAATCAGAAGTAGGATTTATGCACCCCAACGCATGAATCCCACTGTTCCCATACCACAAAAAAACACCTCGACGAAACACTATCAGCACAACGACCAGACCATACTCGATTAAACTAGGGACTCCCGCCAATCACTGCCGTCACCTTCCCCGCCTTACCATGACGACAACATGCCATCTCCCCACCCTGATCATCGATATCGATCGCCAAGCCTTGCTGCGAGCGTGATCATTATTGCTGTAATCAATCTCCTCAGTGCCGGGGCTGCTTGGTGCGATTCCGATGCCGCAAGACAGATCATCCAATTGGCAGAGCGAATTGACCAAGAGATTGAATCGCAAAATGCAGACAGATTGCCGCGCCAAACACTTAGTGATGCAGGCTACCTTCGTCGAGTCACATTGGACTTGGCAGGCCGCATTCCAACCATTGCTGAGATTAAGCAGTACGAAGATCTCGATTTACCTGATAAGCGTCTTCAGGTGACCACTTCATTAATTCAATCTCCCGACTTTGCTTATCACCAGCGAAACGAACTGGACACATTCTTATTAAGGCCACTAAACCACGACCGAGAATGGCGTTCCTACCTATTAGAAGCCACCAAGGAAAACAGGCCGTGGGATTCTATCTTTCGTGAAATCATGACTCCGGAAGAGACACAGCCCGAAGATCTTCGCCCCACTGCTTTTCTCAAGCATCGGCTAGGAGATTTAGACAAACTTGCTAACGACTCGAGTGTGATTTGGTTCGGCGTCAACATTGGTTGCGCCAAGTGCCATGACCACCCGCTAGTGGATGATTGGAAGCAGGAACACTACTACGGAATCAGTTCGTTCTTTAAAAGAACCTATCGAAGCAAGAAAGGCCTGATTGGCGAACGCTTCGACGGCAAGGTCAAATTCGATACAACCTCGGGCGAATCAAAAGATGCCGACTTCATGTTCTTGACCGGCACGAAGGTTACAGAACCGGAACTTTCATTGGACGCAGAGGTACTAAAACAGTACCAAGAGCAAATCAAGAAAGCGGAACAAGATGATGCAGCAGAAACGCCGCCACAACCCTTATTTAGACCTCGCCAGCAGTTGGTAGATCTCGCACTTAGCGATCAACAACAAAGATTTTTTGCAAAGAACATTGTCAATCGCACATGGGCTCGATTCTTTGGGAGAGGAATCGTCCATCCTCTTGATCAAATCCACTCTGGCAACCCCGCAAGCCACCCAACTCTCTTGGCAATCCTCACCGACGACTTCATTAATAGTGGTTATAACGTTCAACGTTTGATTCACGCGATTACACTCTCCGTTGCTTATTCACAAGCGTTACCCATGACTGAAAGTGACAGTCCATCACACGGTGAGAACAAGTTAGAAAACCAATCAGATCGTGGAGTCCGTTACTTTCAGCACGCCGAACCACGCCCACTCTCACCACACCAACTTTCACTGTCGCTATTAATCGCAACCGGTAATCCCGAAAAAACCGCTGAACAAATCAGCAATCCGGATTGGGAACAGGATCGAGGTAAACTCGAAGAACGCTCGGAAGGTTTAGCTCAAAAACTTGAAATCCCCGGAGAGAATTTTCAAGTGCCGGTTTCCGAGGCACTCTGGTTCAGCAATAGCTCCGAAATGCAGAACCAATACTTAGGAGGTGGCAAAGATCACCTCGTGGGATACCTCAATGAAATAGAAGATCCGTCGGCAATCATTTCCCAGGCGATGTTCGCAACGCTAGGCCGTGAAGCGACCAGCGAAGAACAGGTAGTATTGTCCAAGTATTTCGAGCAACGAAACGAGCAGCGCGTCGATACAATCAAAAATATTGTGTGGGCGTTAGTTTGCAGCCCGGAGTTCCGTTTCAATCATTAACAGTTTGTCTCATCACTTTGTCACACACACATTAGGTCAAAATGGCGAATCACGCAGACTCGGGTCATCCCAAGCAATCCGACTCCTTGGATCGGCGAAGCATGATGCGACTAATGGGTTCAGCAAGTGGAATTGGACTTGCTGCCAATATGAACCAGATCACCGCGCTGGGTGAATCTCGTTTAAATGACCAGCTAAGAGCTTCGGGTAAACGTGTCATTTTGTTGTGGCTTGCTGGTGGAGCGAGCCAACTGGAAACATGGGACCCAAAACCCGGACGTCCCACTGGCGGTCCGTTTGCTCAAATTCAAACCACCGTACCTGGCATCGGCATCTCGGAATTGATGCCGAAGATGTCCACACACCTTGAAGACACGGCAATCATTCGATCACTCAACACAAAAATTGCGGATCATGGAACTGCGTATGAATTGATGGATACCGGAAGAGTCAAGGAGGCTGGCGTCGACTTCCCGCACTTAGGCGCGATCCTTGCGAGAGAACTCGGGAACATCGAGAGCAAGGTGCCCGACTACGTGTCCATGTACACGTCAACCGAAGGACGCCGAAAAGGCTCCGCAGGATTCCTTGGTGGTCGGTACAACCCGATGTTTCTGACCGATGCAATGATGCCCGAGAATATCCAACGCCTCGAATCCATCACCGACACCGATCACCGCGAACGAGCCGAACTTCGCGACACCTTATCAAAACTATTTGCTCGGCATCATTCGCACCCGTCCTTTGAAGGACACAACAGCGCGTACGGTCGCGTTCGCGGACTGATGGCCAGCGACTATTTGTTTGACATTGAACGAGAACCAGAATCCATCCGTGCTCAATACGGCCCCACTCAATTTGGGCAGCAATGCCTTGTTGCACGCCGCCTAGTGGAGGCGGGAGTGCCATTTGTGAAAGTCGCAAGAGCGTGGTGGGACAGCCACGGCCAGAATTTTGAAACACATCAAGAGCTTTGCGCCGACTTGGATCACTGCATGTCGACCCTTCTCGATGACCTGAAAGAGCGGGGCCTGCTAGAAAACACTCTCGTCATTTCGCTTGGCGAATTTGGCCGCACTCCATCCATCAATGGCAGCCTCGGACGCGATCACTTTGCGAGCGCCTGGAGCTGCACGCTGAGTGGTTGCGGCATTCAAGGTGGATCGGTTTACGGAAAGACAGACGAAAATGGCAACACGGTGGTCGAAGGTGAAATGAGTGCGGGTGATCTTTACTCCACGATTTTTGCTGCGTTAGGTATCGATCATACCAAAGAGTACATGCTCGGTAGTCGTCCCATTCCAATTGCGGACTTTGACAGTACTCCCTGTTACTCCATATTGACCTAGGCTAGGTGAAGAATATGAATTTTAGCGCCCTTGAGGTCTCGAAAGAGTGGCATCTGCAAGAGATTCTATTTTGTTTGGCAATCAATCCGAACAACGACCAGCTTTGGTTTGGTAGCTCGGACTCGAAAATTTATCAGCAATCGCTCTCAAATGAGGATTCAGAGCGAATCTCTTATGGTGAATCCGGACACTCTAGTTATGTCACGGGAATGGTGATTGCCGGCGATACGTTAATCAGTTGTGGATACGATAAAAAACTAATTTGGTGGGACACCAACTCACATGAACCCATTCGTAATATCGCTGCGCATGACAAATGGATTCGACGGATATGCGTGACGCCGGATGGAAGACTCTTCTCGGTTGGGGATGACATGCAGTGTCGAGTCTGGGATCTCAAAAGTGGTGATCTCATCGCAAGTTTTTCGGATCACGCGGCTACCACTCCGCACCACTTCCCCTCGATGCTTTACGCACTTGCACTGTCGGATGATGGCTCTTCTCTCGCAACAGGTGATCGCGTGGGTCATGTTGCGATCTGGGACTCACACTCATTCGAAAAAAGAGCCGAGATTAAAACCCCAGACCTGTACACATGGGACCCAAAACAACGACGCCACTCAATTGGTGGAATACGATGCCTCTCCTTCTCACCTGACGGAACAAAGATGGCCGTCGGGGGTATGGGAAAAGTTGGAAACATCGACCATCTTGATGGAGCCAGCCGCATTGAGATATTTGAAATAGGAACTGGCGAACGTTTACAAATGATAGAGGACGCGAAGCACAAAGGTCTCGTCGAACAATTGCGATGGTCACCGGATGGCAAATTCATCGTTAGTGCCGGTGGCGACCATAAAGGCTTTATTGCGTTTCATGAAACTGAAACCGGCAAACAAGTCCATGTTGTTGAACACTCGGGCCATATCCACGGTCTTCACGTTAACTTTCAGACTGAGACCATGTTCACTGCCGCCCACCAGCGATTAGCAAAATGGTCATTCGGGCAGCCGAAAGAGACGGCAGAAACAACGCCAACAAGCTGATAAAATTGACGCTACAAATCGCTGTGACTTTTCAATGATCCACAAAGTCTGCCGCACGATCGCAACAGAAAATCATGTCGAGTGGTTGAGCGAATCTGTGACGACTCAAGTAACAGACATTTTAATCTTCTAATTTTCATCTGCTCCGAACTCCGCCCAAAAAGGGAATAGCGTTTTGGCGATCTTACTTCTTCTTTTGGTCTGCTTCTTCACAACTTTGATTTTTTCGACGAGTGGATCGAGCAATGCGCTTGCGGAAACGCCCCTTGGCTCACCAAACATCCTGCTGATACTAGCCGATGACATGGGCTATGGTGATTTAGGTTGTATGGGAAGCGAACATTTACAAACGCCGCGCCTCGATCAACTTGCTGCATCGGGCGTACTCTGCAAGCAAGCGTACGTAGCGAGTGCCGTTTGCTCTCCGTCAAGAGCTGGATTAATTACTGGGCGAGACCCCAGACGATTTGGCTATGAAGGAAATCTAAACGAAGAAGCGAATCATTACGCAACTCGACCTGAATTATTGGGGCTGCCACCAGGGGAACACACCCTTGCAGATCATCTTCGAAGTGCCGGTTACCGAACGAGTCTCATCGGAAAGTGGCATTTAGGAATGAGTGATCTCTTTCACCCACAGAATCGAGGATTCGATTATTTCTGTGGAATGCTTGGCGGCGGGCATGGATACTTTCCCGACCCCGATAACAACCGACTCCAACGAAACGGTGAACCACTTCGAGAATTCAGCAGCCCCTACCTCACCGACTTTTTCACTGACGAAGCAATTGACTGGATTAAGGAATCGACATCCTCAACAGCCAAGCCAACGCCGTGGTTCCTCTATCTCTCCTACAACGCACCGCATGGTCCACGACAAGCACGACCGGAAGATGAAGCGATCTTTGAATCCATTCAAGATCCAAAACGACGAACTTACGCAGCCATGGTCTACGCAATGGATCGCGGGATTGGACGAGTCCTTTCTCTCCTCGAGGAAACTGGCCAGCGTGACAACACGCTAATCTGTTTTTTCTCTGATAATGGTGGAGCCACAAACAATGGCAGTTGGAATGGCCCCTTGTCGGGTGTAAAGGGATGCCTCAAAGAAGGTGGAATACGCGTGCCCATGATATGGTCTTGGCCAGCAAAGATCCCAGTGCAACCAGAACAGAATGGAGTCGTTTCGAGCCTGGACTTGTTGCCAACTTTTTTAGCGGCAGCCAAAGCCAATCCCCTACCTCTTGCTCCCCCACGCAGTCATGAAGATCAAAATAATCGAGAAAAAATAGTGAGAAAGTACGGTGAGTACGACGGAGTGAACTTACTTCCGCTACTGCAGGGTACCGCTGAGCCCCAGCGGCGAACACTCTTCTGGCGACTCCAGGGACAAGCAGCGATTTTGGATGGGAAAGACAAGCTCATTCACCTATCTCATCGCCCTGCCGAATTGTTTGATCCAACCGCTGATGTCGCGGAAAGCAACAACCGAATGAATGATGACCCAACTCGCGCAGCGGAACTCTACCAAATGCTTGGTGGCTGGCAGTCTCTTTTACCAACCGTCCCGTTATGGGGATCATCACCTTACTGGTCGAGTCAAAGTGCGCAGCATTACGACAAATGGCAGCCAAGCGTTGAACCGAATTAGCGTCAACGCGTTGATGCTTGATTAGCGATTTCAGAATCGATACTACTAACTTCTTGTTTCATGATCGCTTCTAATTCTTGAACGATCTCGGGATACTGATCGGCAACATTGTTCATTTCGCGAACGTCGCTTGCAAGATTGACAAGAAAGCGATTGGGCAAATTAACCTTTCCCGCGTCTTCTGACCGGTCTGTCGGGTTACCCAGTAATTTCCAGTTGCCTCGTCTCACTGCCCACTGAGCCCTTTCTCCTTTGCCGAGTAGCCAAAAGAACGATTCGTGCGGACTTGATTGATCTGAGCTTTTAATCATTGGAACCAAGCTTTGGCCATCAAGATGATGATTGGGAATCGGAACATCACATAATGCGGCGATCGTCGGATACCAGTCGCAGCCTGTTGCAAGTTGATCTCGCACTTCGTTTGAAGGAAGTGAACTCGGCCACGAAATGATTGAAGGAACTCGGATTCCCGCTTCAAACAAACAGCCTTTTGCGCCTCGGTAGGGTCCCGCATTCCCACCACCCCCGAAGGCTCGCTCCTCGGTTGAGTGGCCATGATCAGATTGAAAAATCACAATGGTGTTATCACGCAGAGATAGCTCATCTAAAACTGCCAAAAGATCGCCGACCTTCTCATCAACCGTTGAAACAAACTCAGCGTACTGGCGCCGTGGTGAATCCAAGTCCTTGTAATGCTCTCTCCATTTGGATGTTCCCTGCATGGGATAGTGCGGTGCGTTAATCGCCCAATATATCAAGAATGGCTTTTCTTTTGAACCGCGAATAAACTCACTTGCCTCATCAACCATCAGGTCAAGAAAGAACTCCCCATCTCTAAAAACTTCATTACCGTTGCGCCATAAATCATGTCGGTTAGGTCCAGCCCAGTAAAAAAAATGGGAATAGTTATCGATACAGCCTCCCATGTGGCCAAAGGAGTAGCGAAATCCTTGAGCATTCGGCATCGTTTCTGGGGTATAACCCAAATGCCATTTTCCAATATGAGCAGTTTCGTAACCATGACCGGCCATCAATTCGGCAATTGTCACTTCACTCGTCGGCATCCCAGCGACTCCCTGCGTCGAGGAGACATTTGACGGCACGCCGGCGCGAGCGGGAAAACGGCCGGTCATCAGCCCCGCCCGCGAAGCCGAACAGATGGCGGACGGAGAATACATCTGCGTGAAGCGAATCCCCTTCTTTGCAAGATCGTTCAGGTGCGGCGTATGCAAATCCTTTGAGCCATAACAATTGAGGTCCAAAGTCCCCTGATCATCCGAATAAATCACTATCACATTTGGCTTATCCATCGCCGACAGTTTGCCAACTGACAAGCCGTCAAATGACAAGCTAAGGTACACTGCAAGAAAAGCCGTCACGAATACATGTAGTTTCATTCAATACTCCGCCGGTAGTTCTTGGTAATTTTGAGTGCAATCTGTCAATCGCTGAGTCGCAAAATATACTCGGATCCGTCCAACCTTCGCAATGAAATGCACCACGCCTGCAATTTCCTGCACATCTAGCGGTGATTTGAAACGGTTCCAGTACACTCTCTCGATGACCGATGGTGAAATCAAATCTTTTTTTGATTTACATT
>JADHOA010000158.1 GCA_016779185.1 Rubripirellula sp. | reverse complement strand
CCTCAAATTGCTGGCGAAGGATTGAGCGCGTTTGCCCCTGTTCGCCTTCACTTGTAGCCTGCTTGGCCGACGGATCGATTACAAAACTGGGAACCTGAGCTTCCGCAGTTGAAAAGCAGTTACTAACCACTATCAGCTCAAGCGAGCATGCAGCCATCGCTAACAAGACCGCCCGCACTCGACCAATGTGACAGTAGAACGTTGTCATGAGTTACAGTCGCTCCGAAAAAAGATGAGTCGATTCCGACTCATCGCCCCACCATTTGCATCGAGGCAACACCTCAACTCAAGGCAACCGATAACAACAACGAAACAAAATAGGGTGCGCGTATCGTAGTAATCGTCACGATGCGTGCAAACCATTTATAAAAACCAATCGTTTTTTCAATTACAAACCATACAACTGTTTCAAAGTGATTATTCAAGACACATGAACTAGCACGACAGACCAAGAAATCGACCACACGATGAACGGTCGACGCATCATCATCACCCGCATAATCGCTACAGGTGAAACCCGCATGAAACTCACGGCTGTTGCAAAGACAAAGGTCAATCATCTCGTCAAAAAAAGAATGACTGATACTGCCAAATCAATCATCACAATCGGACTGCGGCAAAACCCAAAAATCACGAAAGTTTTCAATGGAACAAAAGCACGTGATTTACGGATGAAACCGACAAAGCGTGCTCTATCGGATATCTGAATTGACCATCTTTTCGGACAATGCTGGAAAAAACGAATACGCATCTCGCATGACTCCTTGCACGACACATCGTGCGATGAGGGTAGCCGCCAAATGCGGCACGTCCTCGCTATCGAAATACCCTTTTTAATGAGAGATGTGTTTAATGAAGAAACTACTCTTCGCAAGTCTTGCTCTTTTCGGCAGCTCCTATGTTCATGCTGCCGACCTTTCCTCTTTCGGCCTTGCCGGCCTAACCTCTATCAGTCAGGAAACAGCGGATCAGGTTCGCGGCCAAGGCGGACTCACCGTCGTCCGCTCCGTTGGAACCAGTTCCATGGCGTTCAGCATCGTCGACTCCGACTCGGGATCGACTTTCAATCTTAACTCAACCTTGCAAACCACCGGTCAAGACGGTGTCGAGTTCGCGGGAGTTGAGATCACAAACGATGATGGTGGGACTCAAGCGGTCGGCAATACTTCAGTAGGCGGCATCCAATTCGGAAGTGCAACATTCGAAATGGCTGACTTCAGTTTCACTCTCGATGGTTTCTCGGCTGTGACGCAAGCACAACAAGTTGCCGGCCCAGGCGTAGGACTCGATTTTAGCGGCTTGCTTCCACAACTGTAGTCCAACCCCGCCCACCGGAACCGAAAAGCGTCCAATCAAAACAAAACAGCAAGTAAAGAGAGTCATCATGAAAAACATCACCTTTGTATTCCTTTTCGCAAGTCTTATCTCGTTCAACACCGCTTCTGCCAACGATCTCGAGACATTTGGCTTAGCGTCAATCGAGCCACTAACCAGCCAAGAACTAGACAGTGTTCGCGGTCAAGGACTCGACTCCATCAGCATGGCGAGCTTTCAGATCTTCGCGTTCGATACGGTTTCAGGATCGTCGATCAACCTACAGGCAAATTCGGTCAACTCGAACAACGGAATGACACTCACTGCCTACGACGTCGAACCAATCGCTGCTAGTCGATCCAATGTCGGTCTTGCTGCGTTTGAACTAGAAATCGACGATTTCAACTTTAGCACGAGCGGAATCAATATCGGGGCGACGGGAGCTGGTTATTACTTAATCAACAGTTTATTTGACATGAACATCGAGTAACGATAGCGAGGTGATGGGACGTACCCCATCAACGCAAAAAGGGGAGAAGTGCGTTGCACTTCTCCCCTTTTTCTTTATCTCGAGCATCCTCGCTCTTAGACAAAGCAACACCTGTTCTCGGTATCCCATAGCGGTTCGACGATTATTCAAACGCGTCAAACAAAATCTCGGCTCCCGAGGCAGCACTGTCACCCCAGGCTCCGAGAGCAAATTCGCTCGTGTGCAAGGTGAATTCCCCAAACGCAATATCAAGTGCACTGATCGATGAGACCGATTGGGTTGCACTTGCGACAAAACTTCCTTCAGCACCTAGATCACTGGAAGAATTGCCATATTCAGAAGAACTATTGATTGAACTCGATGAAAGGTTGATGCTGGATCCGCCAGCGCTGTCAAAAATAAAGACTTGCATCGCGGTCATTGCAGTCGATTCCGAGGAAGCATAACCGGCACCGCGAACGTTCGATGCTTGAGCTTCGCTTAGAGGACTGATCGATTCGATACCAAAGTCACCAAGGTCTGCCGCAGAGACAGAAGCGGACGCGATGGCGATCAGTGCAAAGGTGGCAATTTTATTGAATAGGCTTTTCATGGATTAATTTCCGAATGTCAGGTTTTAAGAGTGTCAGATAGAAAAGGGAGAGAACTAGTTACCAGCGACTAAGCCAGAAAAATCAAACACTCCCGATGGACCGGCAGCCATATTGGATTGAGACACCGATGTGAAACCTGACAAATCGAAGCTGAAATCGCCAAGTTTGAAAGACGCATCGCCAAATTGAATACCGGCCTGTGCAATCGATCCGACCGCTTGACTTGCTCCCGACGCGCCTTCAGAGAGATCCGCACCATCGTGCGATAGCATTTGCGAATTGGAATTCATATTGATAACGGAGCCAGAATCCTTGTCGGCGATTGACAGTGCGAAGGACTGAGTCGCGACTGATTTGACATAGGTGGACATTCCTAGACCTCGCACCGAGGTGGCTTGCACGTCGGTCAAGTTTTGAATTTCAGTGATGCCAAAGGTGGACAGGTCTGACGCTAGACAGGGAGTCGCCAAGGCTAATGCAAAAAAGAAGGAAAGACACCTCATTAAATTACTCCGCAGATGAAAGATTAGGTTTTGCTAGCTCAAAACATCAGAGCCAAACAGAAAATCAGGTGAAGTGAGGCATCGCTGCCGTTCAAAGGGAGAGAGCGAAGGACTAGTTCATTTTTCTATCGAACTTCGGAGTCTTTTTGGATTTCCACGCACTTTTCATCACGGTAAAACCGGACTAACGCAACTCACCTCTGCAATGAGAACCAATCGATTCCAGTTGTATGGAATGGAATAATATTGGCCATTTTAGAGTTAATCTGCGTTCTAATCGCTCTGCGTTTTTTAGTGCAACGAGTTTGCGGGACGCGCAGTTTAGTTGCTTTCGCGGTTTCTTACGGCGTTGTTGGAATGTGACGATTCCAGAGTGTCAATAACACGACGAGGCGTAGAAATTTTACTAATCGGAACAACCCATAGAATCTGGCGATCGCGACACCAACACGCCAAGAACGCCCTCTTTGCTCTCAGCTTCTTCACCTTATCTATCGATGAAAAGATCATACCGACCTAGCGCTGCGTCGCCGAATCAACCGTGCGACTTAACGAACCAAACGCCCTGAGATCTAGACAAATGCGTTTCATTGCCTCGCTACCCGCCATCGCACTCACGCTTGTCATGAATGTGTGCCCTGCAGTTGAGCCATGGACAAAAAACGAAGTCCCTTCGGGAAAACTTCTTTCACAATTTGGTCTCGAGGCAGTTCAGCCGATTCAAAAGAAAACAGCAGCAGCGGTTCGCGGTGAAGGTGGAGTTGCACAAACGAGTGGTTTTAGCTTTGTGAGTGGTATCTTGGTGGATCCGAATACCACGAGCAACATTTTCGGACTTGATGCCAACTCCGCGTTCTCCCTTCTCACACTCGATGATCCGATCCGCCCAGCTGACCCCGTCCACCAACACCAATCCCAACTTGAGTTGGAGTTGATTGTGGATAGCTACTTCTCCAATATTCTAGGTGGAGCCGGTGGAGCTGCCGCGGCATACTTTCGTTAGTCCGCAGCAAAAAGCATCGGTCGCTTGACCAGGTGATCTTACGGGTTAGATGAGAAGAACGCCTCGATTCGGAGCGTCCTCGACGGCAAAACCACCAGACCGTTGCGTGGTGGTTACGTTTTTTAATCAAGCACTCGCGCAGTCAGCATTTCTCGCAACTCTCTTATTCGGGTATTTGAAATCCGGCCTTCCGGGTACCGAAAATCCAGCGTGACTTCTTGATGAGCGGTCGCACCGGTGGGATGACTAATGCCGGAGGAAATGAAACGAAATGCAGTCCCTAGATTCGTCACATAGGGTGCGAGTATCCGCATCTCCTCGAGGCTCAAACCGCCCGAGCTTCTAAGCCAATCAATCGATGAAAAACGCTTTCGCACGGTCCCTGATTTACTCGATCGAGCGTTAATCCCGAGCTTTTCTCGATTCTCGACGATCCTCGCCACCATATCGTTTGAAATGCCTGGAATCGATCGCAATACCTCAACCGGAGATTGGTTGACATTCACTTGCGCAGCAATAGGTGTCCCCAAAACAAAAGTCAGCTCCTCATGAAGCTGCGGTAACGCCTGACGAAAAGTATACTCATTCTCTGGCCACGGACTCTCAATCAACAGTGAGCCATTATCACTTTGATACTCGACGGGGACGCCGATCAAATCGTAGGGAGAGCGAATAAGAAAACCACCGTCCGTATTAATCGTCAGTGGGCCGCGCTGCTCGACCCGCGTCAACGCGGTGCCTGCTTCCCCTGTCTCGCTCCCTTCACCAAGTTGCTGACTGGCTCGGTTACGGGTTTTTTCCGCATCGTCGATTACATACTGATCCTTGACCAGAATAGATTTATCCTTTGGCCCCACCATTCGGTAAGCAACAAGATAGGTTGCGACATCTTCCCCGACGGCAAGAACAAGGTCGTCATAGAGCTGCACCAAATCATCTTGATTCACAAAAACACGATTGTTGCCGTCTCGGCGATAAACGGAGGATCCACCGTAGACGGTCAAGTATGCCGAGAATCCTAGTCGCTGATCAATCGATTGAACGGAATTTTGACCAGGGGTAATTTCGCGTTCAGCGGGCAAAACGGGTGTGGTTTCCCACGGCGAAGTGAGACTCGGACCGTAAAGCAATTCGCGTGTTACCCCGCGAACTTCGAGCAATTCGTCAAGTGTCGCTAGACGACGATTACGACAGGATCTAGCTGGCTTTTGCGATCGATAGTAGCTTGATTCCGCGCCAAACTGCCGCTGAATATCATCTTCGTCCATCCAATCCAAAATTGAATCAGCGATGACGAGTGTCATCCCCGGGATACACATCAACATGCGACGAGCTTCGGGTGCGTAGAGTTTGTCGAGCGGTAGCTGATTAAGATTCAGCTTGCATGATTCATCAAAAACACCGCTACTCCACGCTTGGCTTTGATCATCCCAGTAAGCAAGACGAAATTCTCCGAAGCGATCTTTCTCGGAAAAGGAAACTTCACCGCTCCAATGAATCGGCCAATCGAAATCAGCCTCATCCTGAGCCATTGCTGTTTTAATCTTGGCTCTCGCGTAAGCGACACCGGACTCTGATAAAGAGATTGCTTGTCGTCTTTGCATCGCACCGTTAGAAGCGACATTCGAGACCAGCATCCGCTCAGAAAAAACATAAGCAGCGGAGATCAAAATCAGCAGAAGCACGCACACGACTAACATCAAAAAACCGCCGCGATTTGATCGATCCATGCTTACCGATTTTCGCGTCGATGATTTCAGCTTGAACGTTGGCAACATGAAAGAAATCTTCAAATCCGCTTACTTCATTCGGTTTTCAAGAACGTTTGACCGCGAGAGCCCGAGTGCTTGCAGAAGCGACAACACCCATCGAACCTCGTGAATTTCGTTGACCGACTCACTTCATTTCGTGCGTGATCCATCACGACGGCCAAAATCATTTAGCAAGCGGTGAGTCCCACCGTTCCTTCCTCTGATCGTTCGAAAACTTAGTTCACAAACTCGGTTCTTAACGATGAAAAGACGTGAATTGGCCAACAGTAATCAAAAACCATCGAATGATTATACCCGTTCTGCAGGACGAAACTCTCAACTCGTCAAGCGTAAAGAGCGATCAGATTGGCGAGAAAACAGCTCTCGTAACGTGAACACGGGATAGAGCGGCCAATGAGTCGAGACTTTTGGCAACCACCATGCCTGTATCCCTCAAAACACCCGCAAACTCTACAAACCACACTTCCCCTAGAATCCTCAAAATCCAAAAAACCGGAGAAACCGTTGCAATCCATATTGTCAATACAATCACACCGATTACGATCTTGTTCACGCACGGGGTTATCGCTTCAATCCGCCTAGTTGAAAAGTTAACCCACCAATGAAAAAATCGATAAGTCGCCGTCAAGCGATTGGATCAATTAGTGCTGCTGCTGCAGCAACAACAATCTCTGCGAGTCTCGGGGCTCGGCGGTCCAGAACGCGAAGTCGTACAGGCCGGGGAGAAACCTCGCTAGATTCCGGCACGCGCAGTCAGCGACTTCAAGCCGAAACGGTTGTCGATGCCCGCACCGGCACGCCGATTCCTTTCGAGAAATTCACGCAAGAAATGCCGATCCCACCGGTTAAGCAACCGCTTGCCGTCGGAAAGCAAAATGCGCCTTGGGTCGTCGGCGATTGCTTCCACGGCGTTGCGCCTGAGTATTACACTCGAACCGTCGCAGAAGATCCGACCCTTAAGTATCCCGAAAAGTATCCCGAAAAATATTACGAAATGCGAATTCGTGATGCTGTCGGCGAAGTGATACCTGGCGTTCAAACCCCATGTTGCGGGTACGATGGGATCGTTCCTGGACCGACCTTCAAGTCCAAGGGCTTGGAGCCGATTATCGTAAGAACTTGGAACGATACTCACTTCGAATGTTCAATGCATCTTCATGGCGGGCACAACCCATCCCACGGTGACGGATATCCGAACTTTTACATTCTTCCCGGTCAAGCTCGGGATTATTACTACACCAACACGATTCCTTATCACCACGGTGTTCCGGATGTTGGTGAAGCCCCATCCACGATGTGGTACCACGACCACGGTATGGATGTCACGGCCCACACCTGCGTTCTGGGCATGGCTGGCTTCCACATCCAGATCGACGATTTTGAGCAAGGTTTGATTGACCGGAACGTTCTTCCATCCGATCCGTACGATATCCCAATCATGATCGCTGATAAGCGATTCAATTCCGACGGTACGATCTTCTTTGACCCATTGGATCACAACGGATACCTCGGTGACGTTTATTGCGTCAACGGCAAGGCACACCCTTACTTCCGAGTACAACGTCGCAAGTACCGTTTCCGCTTCTTGAATGCGTCGAATGCGAGGCACATCGAACTGCGACTAAGCGATGCACGTCCGTTTGTTGGAATCTCCAACGATAGTTGGCTGCTACCGCACGCAATCGAGCGAGATTCGATTTTGCTGAGCCCAGCCAAGCGTGCCGATGTCGTCATTGACTTCAGTAAAGTGGATGCGAATGAAATGTACCTAGAGAATATCCTTCTTCAAGGTGACGGACGAGGTCCAGATGGAAAGCTACTTGACCGTGATACACAAATCCCCGGTGTTGGATTGGTAAAATTCATCATCGAAGGGGACCCAGTACCTGGCGATTGCAGTGTGGATGTCGGAACCGAGCTTCGCGAACACATTCCAATCCTCGAAAGTGAAATCGAAGCCACTCGAGTGTTCGAGTTCCATCGTCGCAAAGGCGCATGGCAAATCAACCAAGAGTTTTACGATGAATTTAAATCCAACGCCTGCCCACGAGTTGGTTCAGCAGAACGATGGATCCTCCGTAACACCGCCGGTGGTTGGTGGCATCCCATTCACATCCACTTGGAATCCCACCAGATTCAAAAAATCGACGGTCAGGCTCCACCAGAAGAATGGGCCTACAAGAGCGATACGTGCATGCTAGGCCCGAATACCGAGGCGGAGATCTTCATGAAGTTCCGTACCTTCACCGGTCCATTCGTGTTCCACTGCCACAATCTGGAACACGAAGATATGCGAATGATGTTCGTCTTTGACCCAATCAAAGACGGTCCAAAATCGAATCAACCTCTTTCTGCTTACTACCCGTAAGCGAACGGTCGGTTTGGACGTTACATCACAAAGGGATAATTTCATGAAAATGAATTTTGCAAAGAAAGCTGGCTGCTGCGTGCTATCGCTCTCCACACTGTGGATGGCGGGGTGCGGGCAGCAGCTTGCGGACCAAGGACAGGAATCGTCCGCAGCTCTAACGGAACTAGAGCAAAAGAACAAAGTCCGAGTCGCATCGCTCTCGACCGATGAGTATGAATCGGTATTGGACGCTCGCGTTTCAGACCGGTTTCCGGATATTGAATTAATTGACCATCGAGGTCGTGACTTGCAGTTTTACACCGATCTGATCGAAGATCGGTCCGTTGTCCTTGTGTACTTCTACACACGTTGCGTCGGTAGCTGCCCGATCACCACTCAGGTTGTCAAAAAGCTTAGAAAAGATCTAGGCGAGGTGTTTGGAAAAGATGATCTGGTGTTTGTCTCTCTAACCCTCGAACCAGAGGTTGATTCACCAGAGGAACTTCAAACCTACATGAAGATCCAAGGTGTAGAAGACGATAGTACGCTTCCTGATTGGGTTTATGCTACCGGTAATTTTGAAGAGCTTGACGCTCTCCGAAAGAATTTGGGCATTTTCGACCTTGACCCAATTATCGATGCTGACAAAACGGAACACGCAGCAATTCTAACGTTCGGCAATGATCGTTTGGATCGTTGGGCTGCTCTGCCTGTCGGCATGGATTACGAGCAACTGAAATCAGCGATGATTCGAATCATGGGTAACAACCCGCGACAACGATATTCATCTGCCGTTCAGTATCGCGAAGAGGCGATGAAGCGATTTCAGGATAACGTTGTGAAGAACTAGGAGCGCGAAGAACTAGGGGTGCGAAGCGTTCGATTCCCTCTGCCCTCGTGGCAGGGGGAATCGATGCGCCCCAGTTTTCACTGTTTCCAGACTGATCTTTCGAATGATCGTGGTAAAAGCATCGGCGATCAGTCTTCTTCACTCGTCGGACTTTCTTGGTTCCCGCACGCATT
>JADHOA010000157.1 GCA_016779185.1 Rubripirellula sp. | reverse complement strand
TTGGCGGTGACTGGGTTTTTAATGAGGCCGAGATACATCACTGGCTCGAGGAGAAGATCGGTGCTAGTGATTCCGAAGAGCTCTACAAGGTCCAGCAGGTGGTGGACCGAGTCACAGGGGAGTCCACGGACCGGATGCTCTCTGGACTTTGCACCCCAGATACCATCTCCGTGCCTCTTCAAGCGAGAACGCGTGGTTCGGTGGTTCGTTCGATGTGCGAATTGGTTTCGAAGTCTGGTCTGATGTGGGATGCACCGGCAATGGCTGAGGCGGTGCAGGCGCGAGAGAAAATGCATCCCACCGCCTTGGACTGTGGGGTTGCCTTGCTGCACCCGCGGCGACCGCAAACGTCAATTCTTGCGGATAGTGTGATCGCGATGGGAATAAGTCCCAATCCACTACCTTTCTCTGATTCAGGTCACTTAACAGACATCTTTTTCCTGATCTGCTCTTACGATGACACCGCTCACCTTCGTATCCTCGCGAGGTTAAGTCGTTTGATTGCAAACCGAGACATGCTTGATGGACTTCGAGCGTGTGATTCGGTGGCCGATGCATGGCAGTGCTTTCGGGAGGCGGAGGCGGCGTTGGCCGATTAGTGTCCAGCGATGCTACTTCAATCTCCCCGTGGAGCGTGGATTTCATCGGTGAGGCGATCTATTACGCCAGAGAAGGCGAGGGAGTGAAGTGGTGCATTGTTCAGAGGTTCGGTCGGCTGATTCGCGAGAAGCATCCTTGCGGCCTGCTCTTTCTGGTGTGATCGGTCATGAACTGATAGCCAGTCCAATCGATCGGTTGCTCTGGATCGGCGTTCCACAGGCGAAATCGCTGCGGGACGTTTATGATCAAGCGGTCGCGTGCTCCGATTCGGTCGCGACGCGATGGGATCTTCGAGATGCAATGGCAAGGCCGCGAGGTGCCGTCGATGTTGTTGTGCATTGTCGCGAGGATCGTCACCCGATAGATCATGAAACGGCAGAAAGGTTGTCGGATCAGTTAGGGGATGCGATTTGGCTGGATGTGCTTGGGCCACTTGCTCTTGGTGTTCGCGATCGTTCTTGTTCTTCGGCGCGATCGCTACCGTTTCATTCGCTCATTGATGAGATCCAGCTGATTAGGGGGGCTTCGGGTTCTCGTGATTCAGAACTTCCTTTTCGTTCCGTCGTTCTCTTGGCAGCTTCAGATCTTGATACGGAACTCTACCGACAAGTGATTGTCGATGCGCCCGTTTCGTTTTCTTGGGCGACGCCGAGCCAGAGATCTCGCTTCAGCAATGCGGATCTTTATTGGTGGGATGACTCGGTTGCTCCGGCCGCTGAGAGGGACGAGTGGAAGAGTCGAATTCAATCAATTGACCCGGGGGGGACGGCAGTCCATTTGTGGATTTGTCACGGCGCCAATTTCAGTCAAGAGCAGGCTGCTTTGGCGGGCGGGGTGAATCGGGTGCTGCGAAAGCCTGTCCTGCTTAATTCGTTGCTTGCTCCTTCAACAAAAACACAGGCAAGTTTTCGTGCCACAGGCTATGCTGCGTAGCGAGAGCTAAAAAATTCCTTTTCCGAAGGTATCGTCAGCGCGATGATTCTCACTGCTTGAGTCATTGTTCCGGTTTTTATTTGGACGCTGAGGCGATGCGTGTGGGGCGCTACCCGTTTCGGATACTGGGAACCCAGAGGAATCGTTCCTCAGGTCACTTGTTGTGGGTTCGGCGCCGGAGGCACTCTCGGCATGGCTTTGCCAAGTTGCCTGCTCTGGTTCCTGCTGGGCGATTGCCGGCAGATGGGCTTCAGTGGTTAGGTGGGGCTTGGGCGGTCTGGTTTCTGGTGGATCGAATTTTCGCGTCACGGCTTCTGGATGAGAAAATTCATCGTCGTAGCGAGATCGGTACCCTGGCTCTTGAGAGCGTGTCAGTTCCTGTTCAAACTCTTCAAGCACAGCATTCTGAATCATCTCGCGGCAATCGCTATTGATCGGATGGGCGACGTCAGCATAAAGCTTGAAGGCTGCGTCATGGTCGGAATGTTTACCCGTTCGCTGCTTAGCTCCGCAGTAGTTGCAGTAGTTCGCACGGGCTTGATTCTTGTGACGGCAGCGATGGCAATTGTTTGTCAGTTTTCGACTAGGCATTGCAACGAAGGGGCCGCTGCTGCCGTCAATGATTTTTAGATCCCGAACGACGAAGCAATCATCTAAGGTGATTGAGCAGAATGCTCGAAGGCGGTCTTCTGACTCTTCCATCAGCTTGATGCGAATCTCGGTGATTTTCAATGTCTGACCCTCCCTGAATCCAGTGCATCACCGCCGGTGATCAAACGCTGCTTGTCACTAACTATCGGGATCGTTCAGCCACTGTTGTGGTTGCAGGTCCGGTTTAATAGCTCGAGCGGTGCGATTGATGTGGCAGTCGGCGAGTTCTGAACGTGCGTTGATTGTGGGTTTCAGTACATCATTCCAGGGACTTCCGTGCTGCGAGCTGCCTGAATGATAAATCGGGGGCCTAGTTGTTGTCTCAGTGACTCGGCGCAGCTTCTTGCTTGCTCTTGATTCTCGGCGATCCCGAAGCAAGCGGAGCCACTGCCAGTCATTTGGCTGCCCAGGAGTCCCGCGTGCTGTAACGATTCTAAGGCGACAAGAACCCCAGAGGCAAGTTTTTTGGCGGGTGCTTGGAGTCGATTTACAAGTAGCCTCGCAATTTGGTCCCTTTCTCCACTCCGCAGTGCTTGCAGAATGGGCCGACTCTCCTGCCGCTTGCTCGGGACGCTGCTCGCGGAATAAACAGCGGGTGTGGAGAGCCCGATTCCCGGAAAAATCACCACAAAATCGATGATTGCTGGACACTCTACGCTCTCGATGACTTCTCCTCGGCCCGTCCCACGGGCCGCCCGGCAGCCGTTCGTTGTTCTTGTTTCGTCTTGTGTTTGTTTGCCAGGGCAGCCGAGAAAAAAAGGAATGTCGCTGCCCAGGTTCGCAGCGATTTCTCGCATCTCAGGGCGAGTGGGGGCGATTTTGTGCAGTTTAGCCGCAAGTAGCAGTGCGGAGGCGGCATCGCTGCTTGCGCCACCCAGTCCCGCTCCCGCTGGGATTGATTTTGTTAGATGGCAGTGGAAGCCACTTGAGATTTCAAAGCGATCTTTGAACTGAGCCAATGCGCGGTAGACCAGATTGCGATGATCGCAGGGAATGTCTTCCGCGGCGCTCGTTGGGTTTTGGTGATTCTCCTCCCTCACGCGTTCGAGTTCAGCGCCAGGAGGCTGGGCGGCGGCGTGGCTCTTCTCCGGCATTTGAACGGTCAGTTCAATAGCGTTGCCGTCAGAGAGTGAGAGCGAGAGCTTGTCGCACCAATCAATTGGAATCATGACGGTGTCAATTTCGTGAAAGCCATCGGATCGTTTGCTAATCAGCTCTAAAAACAGATTGAGCTTGGCCGGTGGGTGGGTGGTCAATGACGAGTGGCTCGTTATGGTCATCTTGGCTCGCTAGGCACCGGGCTAAGGGAAGGGCTGCTCAGGAAAAAAGACGGGGCTCAGAAAAGGCTGCTTTGTTCTGTAAAAGCTTAGAGGCTCGGGCCATCACGTGTCGAAGCGGTTCGGCGTCGCTGCGGGGTCGACAGGGCATGGTTGTACTGTGTCGTGATCGAGGCGGGACACGTTGGGTGATTAGGAGCTTAGTGCTACTTCGCGTTACTTTTAGCCTTCAGCGTTGAATGCAGGTGCCTAGCGGCCAAGTGCCAGCGGTAAAGTGCCAGCGGTAAAGTGCCAGCGTCGTGGATCAATGCGTTTGATTCGCGTTGTTTTAGGCTGCCTTGATGTTTGTTATGCAATCCTCTCGGAGTGTCGCTGCCGATTCCAGGTCAAGCGAGACAATGGAAACGCCAAGTCGGTTCGCGAGTCGATAGGTGACCTCTTGGTCCACCACGATGGTTTTGTTGGCTTCGATCGCGATATTCCTGCCGCCTGCATCGCTCACCATTTGTATCGTTTGAGGACCGATGGTGGGGACGTCAAAGCGCATGTCTTGACTGGGTTTACTAACTTTAACGAGTGTCCAGCCGCCGCGTTTGCATAGCTTGCCGGTGCGCTCGATACAGGCATCGGTGCCTTCGATCGCTTCCACGGCTATCACGATTCCGTCGCGAATCGTCACGGCTTGCCCGATATCCATTGCGCCCATTTGCTTGGCGATCTTCCAACCAAACTCGGTGTCTTGTTGGCTCTGTTTGCTTACCTTGGGGCCGGCAAGGTGTCCATTTCCAACGAGGAGTTCCGGTGCGATATCTGTGGCTGGAAAGATCTCCATGCCGCGGCGACGGTAGGCCGATGTGATGGCAAGGAGTAATTGGTCGTCACGAGCATCGCGTTTTGAGCCAAGCAGGCAAGGTCCAAGTGTTCGGATGCAAGTCAGGTCCGGGAAGTGGCGAATCCAAACGGAGCCTTGATAGAGTAGATCCGCTTTGAAAAGCTTTCCGGCCATGGTGATTTGCTTGGCACCGCATTGGCTGAAATAGCGGAGGTGCTTTCCAAGTTTGCCAACGCCCGACCACAGGATGTCATCGCAAATCGATTCAAGTTCGTGGCTAGCGTGGCCTGTGATCGCCACCGCTACCACTGACTTACCTTGGTCCTTGATTTTCTGTGCAACTTGGACGGGGAATCGTCCCCAGCCAGCGATGAGGCCGATAGGCTGCTGATCCTTGCTCTTTTGTTTCATGGCAACCATCTCAGGGAACGTCCTCAACCAAGAATGATGTCCGATTTTCATGCCACTTTCTGGCATGTGTCGGAAGCGTCTGAAGCTGCTGGCTGTTCGGACGGGGGTTGCTTAAGAAGATCCAGTTCTTTGCGAAGAAGTTTTATTTCTCGACGCATTTCGGGCAGTCGTCTCTCTATCGCCATGATCTGCATCTGTTCGCGTTGAGGAGTTGCCGGTGATCCGAGGTAGACCTCGTTGCCTTCGCAGTCGTCCATCACGCCGGCTTGAGCACCGACGATCGTGTGATCACCTAACGTGATATGGTCTTTTAGGCCAACTTGTCCAGCAAGTACCACGTAGTCGCCCGTCTTGCTGCTACCAGCGATTCCGACCTGGCTGCAGATCAGGTTGTGTCGACCAATTTTGCAGTTGTGGGCAATCATGACTTGGTTGTCAATTTTGGTGCCCTCGCCAATGGTTGTCGCGCCGTAGCTGCCGCGATCGATCGTGACGGCTGCGCCAATCTCGACGTCAGATTCGATCCGCACGTAGCCCAGTTGTGCCGCTGGAAGGTGTCGGCCTTTTTCTTGGCGATAGCCAAAACCGTTTGCCCCGATAATACATCCCGCGTGAACGATGACGCGATCGCTTAGTTGCGTGTATTCGTAAAGGGTCGTGTTCGGATAAATCACGCAATCGTCGCCAATCATCGATTCGGGCATGACAACGACACCAGGGTGAATCCGACATCGAGCACCAATGACGACATTGTCCCCAACGATAGCCGATGGGTGAATCTCTGCGGTCGGGTGAATCTTTGCCGAGGGCGAGATTCCGACTGTTTTGAAGGGGTTTGCGATAGGCGGCCGAAAAAGCGTGACCGCTTGCGCAAAGGCAGCGTGTGGATCGTCCACAATGATCTGTGCCATGGGCAATCCAGCGATCTCCTCGGAGGTGATCACTGCAGTCGCTTCGCTAGTTTCCAGTACTTGAGCTCGGCTTGGGTGATCAAGCATCGTAATCTCACCGCTGCGAGCATCCCCCGGCGGATTCGCACCGTTGCATTGCTGATCTGCTTGTCCTAGCAGTTTGCCACCGACGAGGGTCGCGAATTCGCCCAGCCCTAATGTCATTTCCGAACGCCCTTTCCTTCAAACGTGCAGCTTCCAATGCTCGCTAAAGGTATACCCCGACTCCGCGTTCTCCATCAAGATGAAAGTCCGCCATTACCAAGTCGCGGGGCTTGCCGATTTTTTGAATGATTGTCAAGAAACGCGGTTTGCATGGGTTGCCGTTGTCACCCATCGCTCTTAACGGCTCGCGAATTGCTCGATTATTTTGCAAGCACCACCGATGGCGACTTTGCTAGCTAACGAGACGATGTAGTGTGAAATGGCTACTGCGGGTTCCTCTGGCGTCGCCGACGACCTGAACGAGTGAATTTCGTTTTCACCAGCTCGATCGCTTCGAGGAAACGCTCTGCCTCCTGTGGGCGATTGTAAAGGTAGAAGCTGGCGCGCGTGGTTGAGGTTTTCTTCATCCAGCGATGAAGTGGCATGGTGCAGTGATGTCCTGCACGCACAGCAATACCAAGATGATCCAGTTCTTGCGCGATATCGTGGGCGTGCACCCCATCGATGCTGAAACTGACAATGCCTCCCTTTTGGCTGGCATCAGGGCCAATCACTTCAACTCCCTGCATCTCTCTTAGCCCTTGGTCCGCTATTTTGCAGAGAGCATGCTCATGTGCTGCGATTCGTTCTAGGCCAAGTCCTGTGAGGAAATTCGCGGCGGCTGCTAGGCCAATCGCCTCTGCAATCGGCGGGGTTCCCGCCTCAAACTTATCCGGCAACTCAGCCGGCTCGAATCCTTCGGTCGTGACCCGAAGGATCATGCCACCTCCTCCGAGGAACGCCGGCATGTCTTCAAGGAGTTGTTGCTTACCATGCAGAACACCGATCCCGGTTGGACCGCACATTTTGTGGCCGCCGAAAACCAGGAAGTCCGTGTCAAGGCTTTGGACATCAATTGGTTCGTGGGGTGTAGCCTGCGAGGCATCCACGAGGGTGACAGCACCAAAGGACTTGGCGAGCTGTGCCCATCGTCTCACTGGGGTTTTCGTTCCGAGTACATTGCTAACCGCGGTGAACGCAAAGAGTTTGGGCTGCAGACGCGCAAGGTGATCTTTCACTACGGTGTCGTCAAAGGTGTATTCACTGGTGATCGGCAAGAACACGACTTTGCAGCCAGTTCGTTCGGCCAGTTGATGCCAAGGCACAATGTTTGCGTGGTGTTCGGCAATGGTAGCGAGGATCACATCGCCACGACCAAGGTTTGCGTCGCCCCAGGTTCTCGCAACCGTATTGATTGAGGCGGTTGCACCCGCAGTAAAGATGACTTCTCGGTCACTCGCTGCGTTAATGAATTCGGCAACGGTTCTTCTGGCTTGTTCGTAGGCCGCTGTGGATTCTTCACTCAGTGTGTGGATTCCACGATGAACATTCGCGTAATATCGGCGAAAGCAGTCGGACATTGCGTCGATCACCGCAAGAGGTCGCTGGGTGCTCGCAGCATTATCGAGGAAAGCGAGTGGTGCGCCGCTGGCTGTCAATCTTCCGAGGATCGGAAACTGTTCGCGAATTTGATCGAGTTCAGAAATCGTGAACGCGGTTGTGTCTTTCAAGTAACTTTTCTTTTCAACAAGAGGCGATTGACTGCCCACTCAAGGTATGCAATTCATGCAGCGGTGAATCGCACTGATCGGCCAAAAATTTGCGTATGTGATACTGGTTAGCGAGCCCTGTGTTTAGGTTTCCTCGCTAAGGCTTGGTCCGCCGAAGTGAACATCGGGGCCATCTTCGTTATCGGGTGGGAGGTCATCAACCGGAGCATGAATCGCACTCTGGAGCACCCGCCACGAAAGGAGGCAGCACTTTTGTCGGTTGGGTGTTAGCTTGGGCCCAAAGAGCGCGAGCATCTCTTCGGCGGTGAAGTTGCGGATGTCTTCGAGCGATTTGCCTTCGATGGTTTCCATTAACATCGAGGCCGACGCTTGACTAATCACACAGCCATCACCGCTAAACCAAGCCTCTTGGATTTTTTCGTCACCATCGATCCGCAGATCAATATGCACGACATCGCCACAGAGTGGATTATCGGCTTCGTGCGAATGGGTCGCTTTTTCTAGATCGCCGCGATGGTACGGGTCTTCGTAGTGATCCAGGACATGTTCTTCGTAAATGTCTTGTTCGCTCGACATGCTTAGCTTCGTAGGGTCGGGTGATGGTTGAAAGGTCTGCTGCGTTACACAGCGCTGCGTCTTTTTAGAACTGCGGAAGTTGTAGTGGTGGCAGGCCTCCGCCAGTGCCAGGCGGATTGGCTGGATTGGTGCTTGTCGCGGAACCCGAGTTGAGGATTTGATCTCGTTTAATGCGGAGCATCGAGTAGGTTTCCTCGGGGATCACATAGTACCAGTCGGCGAAACGTTGGTTCAATTCTGACGCACGCCGCTCAGCTTCAGAGAGTTGGTTCTTTCGTTCATCCATAATTCTACGATTCTCTTTGGTGACGATCTCCTGTTCGGCTTCGAGCCTTTCTTGCCATTCTTCGTCCGTAAGATCATCTTCGCTTGGAGACGCCTCTTCGTTTTCGGTGCCTGATTCGCTCGATTGTCCCTTGAGTTTTGCTTTGAGTTCCTCAACGGTATTCGGGATCGGACGCATGGCTGGAACTGGGAATTGCGACTCATCAACGTCGGCTGTCACCAGTAGGTAACGATTCACACCGGTTTCGATTTCCTCGCCTCCGCCCTCCGTTGGACTAATTCCCGCGATGTTTCCGAATCGCAACTTGTAACGCACCCCATCTTCAAGCGTGACCCGTAATTCACCGTTTGCAGAATAGATGTCGACTGTGCCGTCGGTGCTGGGCTGTGGATAAAAGCCTCGTTGTCCGAGTGATGCTAAAGCGTTTTGGTTAGAAGCTAGTTCAACATTATTGTTCACATCAATTTTCAAGCCTTCCGGTTTACGCACGACATCAACGATTTTTAAGTCGTCAAGCGCGTTAGCGAGGAGGTCGAGTTTTTCGCGGTTCGGTTGCTCGTCTGCTTGAATGGTGATGGCAGTGGGTTCGATGAACTCATCGTTTGGATCGTACTCCACGAGTCGCTTGAGCACCCAATCGGTAATCGTCTTCTCGACTTCGGCGGCATAACTGCGAGTCCTCGTCATCCGGTTGGTGCCCGGTGTTGAGAGGTAATCGTCGATATTGATCAATTTGATTTCGATGCTACTCAGACGCAGAAGATCGTCCTCGATCCAGTTGCGAAAATTAGAGGTGAGATCGGATTCGTCGAGGGTGACGACATAAACAGGGTCTT
>JADHOA010000156.1 GCA_016779185.1 Rubripirellula sp. | reverse complement strand
TACGAATTTACCATTCGCCTAACGCGCGACCGAAATGAGCATGTGGAGGGTCTCAAAGAACCTCATGATCTAGATTTGATCATTGATAGAGATGTTATTGAATCATTCCGCGTCTATCCACCGCGTGGGAATTCAACGAGCGATGACGATTACACCAAACCATCTCACGAAAATGTTGACCGGCACCTTACAGCGAAAATCCACATTGAATCGGGCATGCATGAAATCGGTGTCACGTTTATCAAGAACCAATCTTCACTGATTGAGACAAGTCGAAAACCACTCGATGTCCACTACAACATGTATCGCCATCCAAGACTGGGACCAGCTGTTTTTGAACTATCCATCACAGGCCCGCACACCTTTGCGCCAAATGATTCAAAAACAAACTCGACGACCAAAAACTCCACACCAAACAACTCAGCCTTGAGTCCCTGGCCAATTAACCCGGATGAACAAGACCACTGTGCGGAATCAATTCTGATACCGCTAGCTGAACGAGTGTTTCGTAGAAGTCTTTCAGAAAGTGATCGCGAAAAATTACTGAATCAATATCACCACGCTTCCTCAGCCAATGGCTTTGCAAGAGGCATCGAATTCGCGATCAGTTACTTGCTTATTCATCCGCAGTTTCTATTCAAAATCGAACTGGACCCAAAAGATCAACAGCCCGCAAACGCATACAAAATCGACGACTTCGCGCTCGCCTCACGACTCTCGTTCTTCTTGTGGAGTAGCATCCCGGATGAAACGCTACTGCAACTTGCTAAAAAGAATCAATTGAGTCGTCCATCCGTTCTCAAAGGGCAGATTAAAAGAATGCTTTTGGACAGCAAGTCACAAGCGTTCACCACAAACTTTTCGGGGCAATGGCTGTACCTTCGAAATCTTGATTCGCTCACACCGGACGCACGCCTCTACCCAAACTTTGATGACAATCTACGTCAAGCATTTCGCACTGAGACGGAATTGTTTATCGCGGATCTGATTCAGGACAATCGACCGATTCGCGAACTAATTGATACCGATCACACCTTCTTAAATGAACGACTCGCGAAGCATTATGAAATTCCGGGAGTTTTTGGAAGCCACTTTCGCAAAGTCTATCTGAATCCCGAGTCCAATCGAGGAGGCTTATTGAGGCAGGGCAGCATCCTAAGCGTCACCTCCTATGCGAATCGCACCTCACCCGTCCTCAGGGGAAAATGGATTCTCGAAAACCTCATCGGGACCCCGCCCCCGCCACCACCGCCAAACACACCGAATCTTGATGAAGTAGCCATTTCCGAAAACCTTACCGTTCAAGAACGTCTAAAACTGCATCGGGAAAACGAGGCCTGTGCCGTCTGCCATCGCTTGATCGACCCCATTGGATTCACCTTGGAAAACTTTGACGCATTAGGAAGATGGCGAACGCTCGATCAAGATCTACCAATCGATTCCACCGGTTCACTTCCTAATGGAACGAAATTGTCAGGGCTTCACGAACTAGAATCTGCGTTGATCAAACGCACCGACATCATTGCCTACTGCCTTGCGGAGAAACTGATGATCTATGCGATTGGACGCGGAATCGAACCCACCGATGCTCCCCACATCCGCAAGGTGGTTGCATTGGCGCAGCAGCAGGACTACCGAATCCATGCGATGATCGAAGCAGTTATCCTGAGCCCACTTTTTCAAATGAGAATGCCGCAATCATGATTCGACGCAAAGCATTACCGAGACGAACATTCCTGAAAGCAGCGGGGACAACCTTATCGCTTCCATTGCTTGACGCAATGATCCCCGCCATGACTGCGACCGCCGCCACGGCAGCATCTCCAAACCGACTCAGACGAATCGGCTATGTCTACATGCCGATGGGATGTGATATTTCTCGATGGACGCCGCCGAATGAAAATGACCTCGAAATACTTTCGCCGATTCTTCGACCACTTAAAAATGTCAAGGATCAAGTCACGGCGTTAAGTAATCTCGAACTCAAGAACGCTTATCCGGGTACACACGCGACATCGAATGCCTCGTTCCTGAGCGCAGCCAAGGCAAAACGCACCGAAAGCACAGATTACTTCCTTGGAACGACCGCCGACCAACTTGCTGCGCAACGCATTGGCACCGAGACACGCCTAGCTTCGCTGGAACTTTCAATGGACCTACTACAGGTCGTTGGTCAATGCGACAACGGCTACGCGTGCGTGTATCAGAACAATCTATCTTGGTCTACACCCACAACCCCTCTTCCCGCCGAAGCCCACCCTCGACTGGTCTTTGAAACTCTCTTTGGTGACGGCGGCACCGTGCAGCAAAGACGTGAATCACTCAAGCAACGTGCTAGCCTACTGGATGCATTATCCGAAGAAATCCAATCTCTTCGCGTCACGCTTGGCCCCCAAGATCGTCGGATCGTTGATCAATACCTCGCTTCCATTCGTTCCGTGGAACAGCAGATTGCGAAATCCGAAATTGAATCGCAAGAAAATACCGAAATCGATCTCGATCGCCCCAACGGCGTGCCGGCCAGTTACCGTGATCATGCGAGGCTAATGTTCGAATTACAACGACTCGCTTTACAAGGCGACATCACAAGGGTGATTACTTTCCAGCTCGCGAGGGAAACCAGCAACCGAAGCTACACCGATATCGGAATCAGCGAACCACATCACCCGCTGACGCACCATGGCAACAATCCAGAGAAAATTGCTAAAGTCGCCAAAATCAACGAGTTCCATGTTTCGCTATTTGCCGAGTTCCTCGAAAAACTAAAAGCAACCCCGGAGGCGAATGGAACTCTACTCGACCACTCCCTCTATCTTTACGGCAGTGGCATGGGAAACCCAAATGTGCATGACCATACGAATCTGCCTATTTTGGTAGCGGGTGGTGCTGCCGGCAACATGCGAGGTGGTCGCCATCTACGGTTCGAGCAACCCACGCCGCTGGCCAACTTACACTTAACGCTTCTCAACAAAGTCGGTGCGGAACGTGAGTCGTTTGCTGACAGCCAAGGGCAAGTGGAAGGTCTATTTGATTCGGTTTAATTTGCCGAGCGTTCGCCACACTTTCCCCGCCAACCACAGCAAGGCTTATCAACGAAGATCGATTTCACGAGTATTGAGAACATCTAAAGTACTCGCGCCCCAAAAATCGCATCAGACCGCGCCACTGGCCAAAAGAGTATGAAAACAACCGTTTGTATTGCTGCCAACATGCAAGATTCACGACGATACGCATTGATACACGGGTTGCTTAGCAGCCTTCTGCTACTTGTTAGCCTCTTCGGATTCAGCTCTACGATCATCGCCGTCGAAACCGCTGAAACAACAGAGACGAGTATCGCAGACCTTTTGCAGCACCGGCATTTTGATGAAGCAATTGGGCTGATGAATCAAAATGCCGATGTCAATCGACAGCAAGCAGATGGCATGACCCCTCTGCACTGGGCATTGCATCATGGTCAATCCGAAGTGGTTCGTTCTCTTCTCGCGTTAGGTGCCGACCCCAATCTTGCGAATCGATATGGCATTCCTCCGCTATGGATTGCGTGTTGCAACGGCGACTGGGAAAACGCAAAAGAAGTGATGGATGCCGGAGGCGATGCAAATGCAAAACTTCGTGGGGGAGAAACGTTACTGATGACAGCTTCTCGAACCGGTTCGGTACAAATTGTTCAACTACTAATCAAAAATGGAGCTGACATAGAGGCTGTCGAACGAAGCGGTCAAACGGCATTGATGTGGGCAGCAGCCGAAGGAAATTCCGCGGTCGTTGAAACCCTACTGAACCGTGGGGCTGATGCAAATGTCGCTTTACCATCGGGTTTCAATGCGTTCTTTTTTGCGGCGCGTCAAGGCCATACTGAAACAGTTTTCAAACTGCTTCATCGTGGGTTCGACATCAACATGGAGATGCGTCCAAGACGCAAAGCGTCAAAGGGCCCTAATGCAGGTACCACTGCTTTAATGTTGGCAATCGAGAATGGACATTTCCAACTCGCCTGTGAGCTTCTTGAGCAAGGCGCGGACCCCAACTGCGTCGCCACTGGCTATGCACCATTGCACGCGATCACATGGGTACGTAAGCCGATTCGTGGGGATGGCGACCCACCGCCTACCGGATCTGGAAATATCACCAGCCTTCAATTAGCAAGGTGCCTACTGCAAAGTGGAGCTGACGCGAATATTCGACACAAAAAACACTCCACTCGCCACAGCGGCTTGAATCGGACGGATGCGACACCGCTCTTGCTTGCTGCGGAAACGGGTGATCTTGCACTGATTGAACTGCTGGTTGAATTCGGCGGTGATCTCCAACTCCTTAACTGCGATAACGTGACTCCCCTTTTGGCAGCCACCGGCATCGGCGTCCTCAGTGATGGAGATGAGTCGGCAGGAACCGAAGAGGATGCAATCCGAACATCAGAATACTTGATTGAAAGTGGAGCTGACATCAATGCTGTTGATGATGCAGGTAAAACCGTCATGCACGGCGCTGCATTTAAAAGCTGGCCAACTCTCATTGAAAGACTAGATCAGTGGGGAGCTTCATCGAAAATCTGGAACCAGAAAAATGAAGATGGCTGGACTCCTCTGATGATCGCCCAAGGCCAACGCCCTGGCAATTTCCGACCATCCGAAGTCACCATCGCGGCACTGCAAAAAATCTTACAACGAGATTTCACAGGCTCCGGTCCGTAGGCAAAACGAACTCTCAAATCCACTGCCGGATCGTCGGCTAAAACAAAGTTGGTGTGCGCGAAACGCATGTGTCTCTTAGACTCCTCACAGTCGAGTGGATCATGACTACTTTTCCAGTATGAACTTTCCCTTACCCTTCTAACTTCGCAAGAACCATGCTCAATAAGCTCCACTTGTTCGTCACCGTAACCACGATCCTTTTTTCGACTCAGTTAATTTTACCAAAGAACTTGACCAAGCCATGCATCGGACAGGAAAAGTCACCCAATGCCATTGCCCCAAACGAAAACCTACCTATTTGGCCGGATTTTGCTCCCGGCGAAACAAGCCAAGATATCGGCACAACACTTCCGAGTCGTAACACGGATCAGCCACTGATCACGCGAGTTGAGAAGATCACACGCCCAACCGTTGACGTATTTCCCGCCACAAAACCCAATGGCAAGGCGGTACTAATTCTTCCCGGCGGTGGTTTTCGATATGTGGTAACCGACCTCGAGGGATCCGAAGCAGCCAAATGGCTTAATGATGTTGGCATCACCGCCTTTGTTTTACGCTATCGAACGAGTGAAAATCGCGAGGGTGCGTGGGAACGTTCACTTCAGGATAGCCAGCGTGCCATCAGGATGATTCGCTCAAATGCGGACCGCTGGAAAATTGATCCTGATCAAGTTGGACTCCTCGGTTTCTCAGCAGGCGGCCAAGTTGCTGCGATCCACCTCACTGCCACGCAAGCCGCATACGAGAGCCAAGACGCTACGGATCAGGTCTCAGCGCAACCCAACTTTGGAATCCTTATTTACCCTTGGCAAATTTACGACCAGAATCGTGAAAAACTTATCAGCCCTATTCAAGTGGATGAGCAAACGCCCCCGACATTCATTGTCCACACGCATGACGATGCCTCGACCTCTCTCGGTGCGGTATTGTTTTATGCCGCCCTCAAGAAACAAAATATCGCTTCAGAAATTCATGTCTACCAAAATGGTGGCCATGGCTATGGCACGCGATCTCGCCCCAATTCCGCGATCGGCACTTGGAAAGATCGAGCAACCGAATGGTTGCGCGTCAACACACTGATTGATTGACGCAATGACGTGAACCAATTCTTCATCGCTGAAAATGGTTGGATCTAGCATTCGCAATGCGTACGCGATCCAACGCATTGGCGTAGCTCTTCGCAGGTGCAAGTGACACCCATCGCCGCGCCGAGTTTATTCTTTGCGAATTTGCAGCCTGTCTTCACCGATTAAATCAAGAAGATCTGGCCAATCATAAGAATCAAGCACACCATGAACTGCCGATCCCAACATACCGACCGGAGCTTTCACCTGTACCATCTCACTCCAAGATGGTGGCAGGTCACTCAGCGTCAGACGTTCAAAGTGCTGACCATCACCAATAACACCTGCGTGCAAAGCAGGGATTACAGACTGCCCCGATGCGACCAGTTCGATTGAAAAATCACTAGCTGTTTCATTCTTTTGCTTGACAACTTCTGATTCCAAGAATCTCGCTACCGTCAAAAGATCCTGCGTCTGCAAGCCGACCAGGGAATCGCCGAGCAAGTATGCAAGATAGAAGGTCTTCCAATCGGAAAGAGTTGCGTCTGGCTTCGCGGTTGTGGTTCTTCCTTGGCCAGATAAATCGAGCAACACAACATGACGCCCCGCTTTCAGACGCTGTTCAACTACCTCAGTCAACCTAGCCGCACCATTGATACCCTCATCGTGCAGAATAATCGACCAACGACTGGTTGTGCGTCCCAAACGAATCACCGCACAGGGAATTCGACATGAGTCGGTCATCAAAACTCCGCACATCGCCTCCCCACTCGGCGAATCAAAAAGTCCTTTGGATATAAATTTCGCAACATTCTCTTCGGGTAACGTTGCTTTGGCCGTCGACTGCACCACAGCGAGTTTCTCCAAATCACTAAGACTGCCCCAACTCAAAGAACGTTGTTTAGCCAGCTTTTCAGAGAACTCAGAATTCAAATCCACGACGGACAATTCATCAGCAAAACTGGTGAGCACTTGACCTGTTGAGGTACACAGCAATGAAGAAGACTCTTGAATCTTTAGTTCGATAGGTTCAACCGGTTGGTCGACGCCACAAAGCCAACGTTTCATCCAGTGCGTGATGGTGGCCAACCCTTCGGGCTGAACACCGTGCGGCCCCTCGATCTCAACTAAATCGACTCGTTCCGGGTACCCCAACCGACCGTAGATTTGCTTTGACTGTCGAAAATTCTCCCAGCTACCATCGATATTAAAAAAATCTTGCGTGGTTGAACTGATGAGAGTTGGCAGCGGAGCACGAATGAAGACATAGTCCGGCTGATCAATACCGTCGATTATTTGCGAGTAGAGGTTCTGCTCCGCATCCTGCGGCCCGATGGTTTCGATAAGTCGCTGAAAAGTTGTCAGGTAACAGGCAGGTGCGGCACATCGAACACGCGGATCAAGTGCCATCACATAACTTGTTAGCGTGCCTCCACCCGAGCATCCTGTGTAACCCAATTTGTCTGGATCGATTTCCTCTCGAGAGGCAAGGTAATCCAAGGCTCTCATTCCATCCCAAATCCGATAAGTTGCCGTATTCTTACCAACAAGAGTCGCCCCAACACCGATCAACATATGCTCAGTAGTTGTCCCGCCGTAGGAAACCTCCCCATCTTCGCCCAAGATTTGAGAGCGTTCTCCCTGACCAATTGGATCAAAGACAAGGGCAGCCATGCCGTGACTGGCGAACATTGCCCCGAATCTTTGGTTGTACTCGGCGGTCTTTGCCGTGCGACTATGCCCACTCGAGACAGCGATACCAGGTACCCTCTTATTTGAGCTTGCATCATTGGGTACGTAAAAATTCGCGGTGATGCGATGATGCGGCCGACTATCAAAAATCACTTTCTCAATGCGGTAACCATTTGCCTGTATGACACCCACCACGCTTGAGTGAAGTGGTGTTTTATCGGGAAAGCCGCCTAATCGCCCGATCATCTGTTCACGAAGTCGCTCTTGTTCAATTTGGATCGACTCAACATCCTTCAAGCGTTCGACTCGCTCCAACCTCTGATCCAGTGCAGCATAAGCAAGTTTCTGCAAACGGGCGTAGACATTGACCGAAAGGGAATCGTCCTCAGAAAGGAACGAATCGATTTCCGCTGCATCTGAGATTGAGCAAGATGCGCTGAAACTTCCGATAAGCACAAAGAACAGCATCCCCATCGCCACTCGAGGCGCAAACCACTTGCAAACATCGAGGCATATCGCGCCTATCGAATACCTAGCGAGGAAACGTTTCATGTTAGATGCCGAAAACAATTGATGCATGGATCTAATCTCTTTGATGTTGCGTAACGGAAAATGGAATCCCATTATTCGGTGGCGATTAACTTCGACAAACGCTGCTGCATCACGGATCCCTCGCGACAATACCAATCGAACAGCGTTCGAACATCAAAGCCGATGTTGAAGTGTTTTACTCCGATATCAAGGTAACGATCGGCATCGGAAGCGTCATTTAACTCAACCCGCGCGGCCACTCCGTGTTCCTTCGCTCGCTCAATCACTAATTGCTCCGCGGCGACGACTTCGGGATGCTGGAATTCACCCGTTCGTCCGATGCTATTCGCATAATCCGCTGGACCAAACTGCACCATATCGACCCCTGGCACAGCAAGTATCTGGTCGATCTGCTGTATTGCTTCTCGTTTTTCAATCATCAGAACGATGACAATGTCGTCCAACGCGTCCGCCCACTCTTTACTGCCCGCCTCTAACAGATTTGCTCTCTGCAAATTCACACCATGTAACCCAGAGGACTGGGGACGATCACTACGAACGACTCTGACGCACTGCTCGGCATCGAGGACGTTACGAATATCGGCAAAGAGTACGCTCTGGAAGCCAGCACCAATCGCTCGCACCGCAGTATGCGTCCGCGACTCCTGCTCAACCTTGATCATCCCTGTTAAATCATCAAAGAGCTCAATCGCTCGCCCCATTTCCTCCAAAGATCGATGGTCATACGGAGCGTACTCGGCGCTGAACTCAACATAATCGAACCTACCA
Organism: Rubripirellula sp.; assembly: GCA_016779185.1. Classification (GTDB taxonomy): domain Bacteria; phylum Planctomycetota; class Planctomycetia; order Pirellulales; family Pirellulaceae; genus Rubripirellula. The sequence continues at coordinate 367 of JADHOA010000156.1, read as the reverse complement.
CTGCGGCCCACTAACTCGATGATGGTCGGCCACGATGACAAAATCCGTGTCCCCAGTGTTGGCTTCCCCTCTTCCAACAGTTTCCTCAGTCGATTTTCCCTCACGTAGTGTTACCCCAGACAAAAGGCTTCGGTTGCAAAAATGTCAACGCAATCCTCTTCGAATCAATTTCCCATCTGAGGCTTCAGTATAGAATAGGCAGCGATGCATAAAATAGGCGGCAACAAAAGTTGATGCCACTGTTTTTAACATGCATGTTCACGATGTCGATAACTAGGCAGTCGCATCCCCAGTGCGATGAAAGCTCTTTGCGAATAATGCTCAGTGCGAATAAGGTTCAGTGCGAATACGGTTCAGTGCGAATACG
>JADHOA010000155.1 GCA_016779185.1 Rubripirellula sp. | reverse complement strand
CTTGCCGTGCCATTTGGTAGTCGAGTCCGTTTTTGCAACCCACTGCCAATAGTTCTGCGGCACGCTCAATTCCATATGCACGATCTCTCGCGTCAATTAATTCGCGAATATCGGGACAGTGCTTTCTGGCATCATGAAGTACCGCATGGAGATTCGAGGATGCTCGGAGTAGCGGAGCAAGATGGTCATTGATCTCAAAGAAGTCTCTAGCCCGGCTCGCTTGTTGTTCCTGTTCTTCAAGTCGATCGAGGTAGCGATCGTATTCATCAAGGTGTTTGAGTAGAGAGCCAAGTCCGGATCCGAGATTGTTGCTGGACCAAGTACCGTCGGGCTTTCGCCAAAAAAATCGCCCTATTCTTTCCTCTTGGTCACGCTCGGGTGGTGCGTGGAGGACCAAGAGTAGATGGCCATCCGCGAACATCATTCGTTGTCGACCCACTGCTTTGCCTAAGCGATCTCGAAACGTTTTCGGGACGTCCCAAGTTGCAGGCAGTAAGCGATTCGGTAGTTCACTCATGGTTGACAAATTCACCTTGAAAGGGTTCGCTAAGAATTGTCGATGGGCAAGCGAGGTGAAAGGTTTTTTGAGTCTTGGATGATCGGTTCGGACAACTTATTTTTGTGGCAAATCATGGGTAATTCATTATGCGGCCTCGTGATCACGATCCGTTCTCAATAAATGCTCAATGCCGCTGCGGATATGGATGTCTTGTTGTGGGAATGCGATTTCAATTCCTGCTTGGTAGAACCTTCGATTGATTTCCGTGTGCAGTTCAGATGTGGTTCGAAGTCGAAAATCAAGATCGGGGACGTAGCACCTGAGCACGAGATTGAGTGTGCTATCTGCAAATTGCTCAAACGTCGCCATGGGTGCAGGGTCCTGCATAATGATCGGGTGATCATTTGCAATTTCGATCAGAATCTCACGAGCTTTGTCGGTGTCCGTTCCGTAGGCTACACCGACATTGATAACGATTCGGCTAATCGAGGCGCTGAGCGTCCAGTTGAGAATGGTGTCGGTAATTAGACTCTTGTTGGGAACCACAAATTCTTGTCGATCCCAGTTGGTGATCGTGGTGGCTCGCATTCTGATTTTGGTGACGGTTCCGGTCGTTCCTTGAATTGTCACAACGTCACCAATTCGAACGGGTCGCTCAAACAGCAGAATCAAGCCGCAAACGAAGTTGGTGATCACTTCCTGCAATCCAAATCCTAAACCCACACTGAGTGCGGCAGCCATCCAGCCAAACTGTGTGAAGTCAAAGTTGAGGACATTGGTCATCACCATCAAGCCAATCGCACCGATCGCGTACCGGCAAAGTGAGATAATCGCGTACTTGGTTCCTGACTCGACTGAATACGCGCGAAGCACCGAGAGTTCGAGAACTCCGGGTAAGTTTTTGATCAATAGCCAAGTAATTCCAAAGACAAGCATGCCTTTGACAATTTCAAGTAAATCAAAATCGGTTAAGGGAACCTGAACCCCTTGGAGGCGATCCGAAATCGGGAGACTATTGGACCAGAGCGATGAGATGGTGATGACAATCGCGATGCCAATGAGCGAGCGAACAAGGCTGCGAGTCTGCTGGCTGATGGTTTCCAAGTCCAGCGATTCATCTTCTTCGGTCGGAAGCGTGAGTGCTTCGGCACTATCACTGCCTTCCGTTGAGTCGCCAGCATTAAGAGATGCTTCTCTTGCAGCCACAAGCCGTTCCATTCGCTCGGCGACCGCTAACTTTCTTGCTTGCAGCGAGAACCACCGCAACACCATCCAGTAGATTACATCGCCAATGACGATCACCCCGATCGTTTCCGCAAAACCGTGGCTCAGGTTGATCGAAGCAATCACGTAGCCGCGAGCGGCAAGAATGATAAAGAAAATGGGGCAGCAGAGCAGAATCGGATACCAGAGTAACCGAGTGCGGGTCAGGAGGCGGTGTGGCTGAGTGTCTCTTAGAACCGCGACCAATCCGTTCTTGCCGCCAAACTGTTGCCATATCAAAAAGCAAATCCACAACTTGGCAATGATCATGCTGATTCTACCAATGCTGTCTCCATAGCTGGAGGTTTCACCGTAGAGGGTGCAGCAGGCGATTAGGCTGGCTGGGATATAGACCAATCCAAAGAGAAAGAGATTCCGGCGGATTGAATCAAGTGTTTTTTGCTCCCAGCCGAAGTGAGCGTTGCCTAGTCCTTTTGCGCGACAAATTTCGGCGGTGAACGAAATCACAAAGGTGATGCGTGCGATCGTCGGGATTCCACTCGCTAGGCTTTGCAACCAAGCGCTCGGTGCGTCGGCATAAGTCATCGTCCATCCAAGGAACGATAAGATGATCGCAGTTGGCGAAGCAAACACCGCGGTCCAGAACAATGCTTCAACGGACAGGACATATCGATCGCTCGATACTCTTCTTACTTTGCTGCCGGTGCTAATAATCCACCGAAGCATTCGTGGCTTAAGTCCCAGTAAGCCAATCAATAGACCAAGGAATCCAATAAAACGCACTGGATCCATGGCGAACGCATTGTTAACGCCGCTGCAAAATTCGGCCCAATGTTCTGTGCTAAACCACCATCGGAGACCTTCAGGCAGATTCAAGAAATCTCGATAACTAATGGTGGGGGAGCTACGCAGCCAAATCAGTTTTTCCGAAATCTCACTTTCGATCTCCGTGATGCGGCGTTCCAGTTGATGACGATTGGCTTGATACGTAATCGCGGCTGGTAAAAGTTGCTTGTACTGAGTTTTAAGTTTTTCAAGGATTTCAACGCGAGTTTCCACGAGCTTGCGAACGCTGAAAGATTTTCGATTATCAAATCGCTTTTCCACTTGGACGTGATCTCGCAGTTGTTGATCGACGCGGATTGCGGCCAAGCGTATATTGTCAGCAGAGGGAAGCGAGGTGATTCTGGGAAGCGCGTAAACATTTGGATCAAGAATTCTCTCTTGCAATTGGAATGCGACCTGCACCATCGCAGCACCGATTCCATCTACTTCGAATTCTTTGGATAGTCGCTGGTATTCTTCGTTGAGCCGCTTGAGTCGATTGGCGATGTCTACTTGTGATTCCTCAAGTGCAGAACTGTAACCTGCGACTTTATCGAATTGTGCGGTCAATTCTCGGACTTCGGCCAGCAGGTTCTGCGCATCGATGTCATCTTTAGAAAAGTTGTCCTTCATTGAAGAGACGACCGATTCTGCCTGCTGAGCTTCTTGCTTCAACATGGACTGTTCGAGCGTCTGAAGGTTTTTTACCAACGCGGAAATGTTTTCGACTTGACGCGTCAACGATTCCTGCCGTGCTTCCAACAGTTCTTCGCGAGCTGCGGTGCTGATCTTTTCTTGCTTCAGCATCTCCAGTTCGGCAGCTAGTTTGGCTTCGGTCGCAAGAAGCAGTGTGCGTTCAGCAATTCGTCCAGGTGCAGTCGCTTGCTCCGAAACATCTGGATTCAATAACTCTGTCCGAACGGCTTCGATCTCGCTCTGTGCTTCGGGTTGCCGCGTGCTGATGATGGATGGTCGTTGCTCTCGAACGGATTCGAGTTGCATCGTGACCTTTTCAAGTTCATCTTGAAGCGATTCGAGGTTTGCTTTGACCGACGCAAGTTGGCGTTGCAGTTCAACACTTGATTCGTAGCTTTCCGTGATGTTGCCCGCTTGTTCGAGCGAGGGTAATTGGCTGGTTTCCTGTCGTTTTTGTTCTGCTTCCTTTGGCGCAGTTTCAACGGATCCGCGGTACCTTTCGGCCGTAGCAGTTGAGCTTTCAGCCTCTTCTAGACTTGCGATCGCCTGTTCGTATTTGGGTTTGATTGCTTCCTTGACCGCATCCTCAATCGACGAATCCGCTTGAACCTTCTCCCACAAAGATTTAGCGTCTGCCAAAGTGATTTTGGCTTTGATTGCAGTGTCGGCATCGGTAGTGGCGGTAGGCGTCACTACCGCTTCATCGGGATTTGTCTGGGCCGAGACGGTTTGGATTTGCAGGGTGATTGCGAAGAAGACGAGGAAAAAAACGAGTGGACTAAAAGCCCAGTTAGGCATTCCTCTGAAAGTGCCAGTATCGGATCGGATCGGTAAAGAGATGGACACAAGAAACCTTCTTGTTCGGTAGATCGCTCAGGTGACTCGGTAAGCACCCATGCGATCCGAAAGGGTAAAAATCGCGTTTTCCGCCGAGAAGACTGCTCAATGCAAAGATTCTCTGAGTCTCATCTATAGGAAAAAGTGAAAGAGCGACGCTATCCGAGATGGCCAAGGATCCGAAATTCGTTGCCAGATACCGCTAAAACGAGAATGCAGCATGAAACATGCACAGGATTCCTCACACGTTCACCATTCCTCACACGTTCACCAATACTTCGCCGTAAGAAGAGGCCTCTCCGGACGCGAAAGGCGCAGTCGCTAGCAAAGAAGCTACTATCCCGCTGCAGGTCGAATCAAAAAGGTGTCAGGGCTGTTTTGCAAGTCAATGCAGATAAAAGAGTTCGGACACCTTTTGGTTTTTGATTCGCGGGCGCGGTCTTGCTACTGGGTCTTGCTACTGGGGTTTGCAGAATCGATCGAGCCAGTCAAAGAAGACTCGTCCCCAGACGACTCCGTTCTGTGGCGAAAGCACCCAGTGGCCTTCCTCGGGGAAGTACAAGAATCGGCTCGGAACACCTTGAACCTGTGCCGCGGTAAAGGCTTCCATGCCCTGAGTGACTGGCACCCTAAAATCCTTTTCTCCGTGGATCACAAGAAGCGGAGTCTTCCAGTTTCTGACAAATTGATGGGGTGAGAACGTTCCGTACTTTTCTGCTGCACCATCGCTTTTCCAATAAGGGCCGCCAAGATCCCAGTTCACAAAGAATAGTTCCTCGGTTGATCCATACATGGATTCGAGGTTGAACACACCGCAGTGCGAAATCATGGAACAGAATCGACTCTCATGGTTACCCATCAACCAGTACACTGTGTATCCCCCGAAGCTCGCACCAATTGCTGCCACACGTTTTGGGTCAATGCGTGGATCTGCAATCATTCCGTCGGTGGCCGCAAGAATGTCCTGCATCGCTTGGCCGCCCCAGTCACCACTGATCTGATCGTTCCACTCGCGACCAAAACCGGGTAGTCCCCGTCGGTTCACCGCCAACACGACGTAACCTTTGGCGGCCATCATGTGGAAGTTCCAGCGATAGGAAAACCATTGGCCGATTTGTCCCTGCGGTCCACCTTGGCAATAGGTGAGCATCGGCCATTTTTTTTCAGAATCTGCCTCATAATCGGGTGGCAGAATCACCCAGTTCTGAATTTGCTTTCCATCGGTCGCAGTGAAAAATCGTTCTTCCACCCGAGGCAGTTCAAGGCTTTTGTAAACGTCATCGTTCACGTTCGTGATCGTAACCAGTTCTTTTGAATCCACATCGAGCACGGCGAGTTCCGTCGGCCGTAACATGCTCTGTTGCTTCAGTAGCAATCGGGTTCTTTTTACACCGTTACTGCTGCTTGTTTCATAGGCTGCGAGGACTGAAAAGTTAAACCAGCCTTCGCTGATCTGTTGTAGTCCATTGCCATCGGTTCCAATCTGGTAAACCTGTTGGGTTCCTCTCGTTTCGCTATCGAAAAAAATCTTTGTGCGATCAGGGCTCCAAGTGGCGTTGTGAGTGGTTTGATCAAGTCCCACGGTGACTTCTGTCAGGCTCTTTTGCGTTCGATTGTAGGAGAAGATTCGATTGCGATCTGATTCAAATCCGGCCCGCTCCATCGATTGAAATGCGACGTGTTTACCATCAGGTGAATAGGTAGGGTTCATGTCATAACCCGGCATCCCGGGCGTAATGTTGCGTAGCGTTTTGTCAGCAAGGTTAACGAGATAAACATTGCTGTCGGTACTCTCTGCCGGGTTGTTTACCAATTTCAAGCTGAGTGCGATCTGCGTTCCATCGGGTGAGAAAGTGAATTGCTCCGAACCGCCAAAAGGAGGCAGCGGGCAATCCGCTTTCATGCCCGGCATCAGGTCGACCGGCTGCGACGCTGTCCCATCGTCAGCAATTTGGACGACATGCAAATGGCTATAAGCGTAGTCGTGCCACTGATTCCAATGTCGATACATCAACGAATCAATGATCCTTGCATCCGCTTTTGGTAGATCGGCATAGATCTCGCTCACTTCCTGGTCGAGCTTGACATCAACCGTGAACGCGATTGCGTCTCCCGATGGAGCCGTTTTGAGATTGCTGATACCCTCTGGAACCTTGGTAAGCTGAACGGCATCGCCACCGTCTGGGCTGATCATCCAGGCTTGCGGTTTTTTTTCTGGTTCTTTGGATGCTGCATCATGAGCTTGATCCGTGTCGGTTTCGGAAGGCATTTCTGCTGGAGCGATGTAAACGAGCTTTGCGCCAGAGCGATGATTCAGCCAGTTCAGTGAGCCGATGCCCTTGACGTCTTTTAACATGACCCTTGGTTCACTCAAAGAAAGCGTTGTCCCAAACGCAATAGCTTTCTCTCCCTCGCTACCGATCTCCTTTGGTAAATCTTGTACAAGCAGGCTGCTGGTTCCGCTGTTCTCCGCGAGATCGTAGCGAGTCACTAGGTAGGCCACCGATTGTCCGTCAGGAGACACGACTGCATCGCCAATGCGTGCTAGATCCCAAAGTCGCTCCGGAGACAGTCGCTCAGCAGAGCCAGCGTTCGAAAGTAAGATCGAGCTGATTAGCAATAGTCCAAGTTTCAATGCACGCATGGTTCAATCTCTACTGGAAGGCTAAGTGGTCTACCGTTAGCTGGAATCGGACTTATTTGGTTCGAGCGTTGGGCACGCGTCGAAACCCATACAACATCAACAGCGAGACGCCGCTAACCTGCTTGGTGTCGGCAAGTCTGTCACGTCACCGTTCACAGTGGTTTACAGCATACCTAAAACGGCCTGGCGAATGCTCTCAACTTGCTGCGACGTTAAATCGCTGAGCATTGGAATCATCGATCCAGTTTTTGCAATGCCTGCTTGTTCAACGGCGTGATGGAGAACGCGGATCGGATTGATGTCATTCCGTAGATCCTCCAAAGGCAGGAACCACTGGCGGATCGATTCTGCTTGATCAAAGTCACCGCTGTGAATGGCATGCATCATCCGCATGGATTCACCTGGGGCAACGCAGACGCAGCCACTGGTAAATCCAGCCACGCCAAAGTCTCGAAGGTGAACGATCGCTGGCTGTTCGCCGATACCACTGATGATACGTTCGGCCGGAAAGACTTCCATGATCTCGCGAAGGTAGTCGTCATCCGTGGGGTTTTCGCGAACCACCGCGTACTTGATCCAAGAGATCGCACCGTCTGACTCGAGAGAACGAACGAAGCTTGGGTCGAGCCAGCGATCAAACTTGATGTAGAGAACGACTGGTTTACCGAGTTGATCGGCAAGTAGTTTTACGGAGCGAGCGATTCCTTGCTGATCCACCACATCACGACTCGGCAGCAACATGACGGTTGGGAAATGAAAGTCTCGCAGCACATCAACTTGATCCAAAGCAAGTCCATGTGCCGGACCAATCGATGGCACAACCACCGTTTCATCGCCAGATTTTTCCGCAAGCATCGCCAGTGTGCTCGCATACTCACTCATGCGAATGTGATAGAAGATTGCGTTGCCACCATAGAGTAACGAGCGGACACCGCCATCCTCGATATGTTTGATGATTTTTTCATTCTCCGTCCCGCACACTCTACCTTCAGCATCACGGGCCAGCGGAGGAACTGCGATCACTGACGATCGGAGTTGTTCAATGGAAAAAGTTGATTCAAGCATCTTGGGGAACTGTTTGGGATAAGAGCGTTGGGATGGGGATCGCTGCGTAAGAAGGAAATTCGAACTGCTGCGAAAGAGAGAGTTTATCGGATTTGCTTGCTGAGAACACAAGTACTCCGCGCGTTCAATCCGTCTTCATTATTGGTGTCTAAGCGAGTGGCTTGTTCGGCTTTTGTCGCCCGCATTGTCCGTTCAAGTCGTCCGCTCAGGAAGTACGTGCAGCGGAACCAGTTACCGCCTTATTACCCACTCGGACACCGTCTAGCAAGGAAATGGCGACTGGAGGACTTAGCCTATCACCTGCTGCGCCGTCTGGTTTGTGCTTGAATGAATCACCCGTGCGTTTAATGGATACTGGGTTCGTCGCCTGGGGATCTTCCGGTAAGAAAATCAAAGTCGCAACCTTTGTCGGCCTGTGTAACATGTTTGGCATACATGCGTTGGTAGCCGCGTGCTGGGGGTTCTTGTAGCGGAGGTAGTTTTGCTCGACGGTTTTCAACCTCTTCCTCCGAAACGTGCCAGTGGATGGTTCGCTGGGGGACGTTGATTTCGATTTCATCTCCGTTTTCCACAAGTGCTAGGGGGCCACCTGCGGCGCTTTCGGGCGCGATGTGAAGAACGCATGTCCCGTAACTAGTGCCGCTCATTCTTGCGTCACTGAGTCGAACCATGTCACGCACCCCGGCTTGCAGTAACTTGCGTGGAATGGGCAGCATTCCCCATTCGGGAAAACCTGGTGCCCCGAGTGGACCGGCACTGCGCAGAATCAAGACACTGTCAGCGGTCACGTTCAAGTCAGGGTCGTGAATCTTTGCCTTCATGTCTGGGTAGTTATCAAACACAACTGCCGGACCACGATGGACAAGCAGTTTCGGGTCAGCAGCAATCGATTTGATGACGCATCCGTTTGGTGCAAGATTACCTTTCAGTAAGCAGGTACCGCCGGCGGGATCGACAGGATTTTCTCGTGTGCGAATGACTTCGTTGTCGATCACCTCCGCACCTTCGATTTGTTCGCCAATCGTTACACCGGCAACGGTTTTGCAATCGGTGTTCAGCAGGTCCGTCATTCTCGCCAGCATGGCGCGTAGGCCGCCCGCATCAAAAAAATCCTCCATCAGATAACGTCCGCCTGGACGGATGTCTGCAAGCACAGGAGTGATCCGAGAAAGTTCGTCAAAGCGGTCGAGAGTCAGTTCGATTCCCAGTCGTCCCGCGATCGCAATCAAGTGAACGATCGCATTGGTGCTGCCACCGATGGCCAGAGAGGTCATCAGTGCGTTGTCGATCGATTTCTCGGTAAGAAATCTGGAGGGCCTGAGATCTTCCCAAGCCATTTCGACGGCACGACGACC
>JADHOA010000154.1 GCA_016779185.1 Rubripirellula sp. | reverse complement strand
GGTAGGTAAATCGTTTGTCAATATTTTCAATTCGCTTTGAATGTCTTGGACAACATCAACCACACCACGACCAGCGACATTGCATTGAATGACCACGCGACGACGAGAGTCTTCGCGATTAATCGTGTTAGGGCCACTCGAATGGTAAATGGTTGCGACAGATTCGAGGGGAACTCGATAACCATTCGACGTTTGAATCGAAATTCTTCCCAGTCGATCAATATCTTCGCGGAACTCTTCTCTGAATCTTACTACGAGATCAAAATTGCGTTGTCCCTCAATTACCTGAGAGACCACCGTTCCATTCATTCCCGTTTCGATCAACTGATTGACCTCCACCACCGAGAGGCCGTGCCGGAGTAATTGATCGCGGTCTAACTCGATTCTAAGTTGCGGAATATTGACCTGAGGCTCGACCAGCAAATCAGTCACACCGGGCACTGTTTCTAACGTTTGTTTGATTTGATCGGCTTTTCGACGCAGAACGCCAAGATCGTCCCCGAAGATTTTGATGCCGATCTGAGCTTTGACTCCGGATAGCATGTGGGAAATGAGATGTGCGATTGGTTGTTCCACCGCGGTCACAATGCCCGGAATTTCAGCCATCGCATTCCGGATTTCGTCGAGTTGTGATTCGCGTGTATTGGGCGAACTAGCATCGAGTTCAATGATGTATTCGCTCATGTGCACACCCTCAGCGTGCTCATCGAGTTCGGCACGTCCGGTTCGTCGCATGAACTGTTGAACATCCGCTATCTCACAGAGTCGCTTCTCGACCGTCTTTGCGATTTTATTAGTGGCCGAAAGTGACGTGCCAGGAGGGAGAATGACGTTGAGTTGAATAGCACCTTCATTGAAGGGCGGTAGAAAATCGCGATCCATTTTCGATAGCGACCATCCCGCGACACATACACCCCCGAGTGTGAACGCTAAGATCACAACCGGGATTCGAAGGCTAATTCGAATCATCGGAGCAATGAAGTACTTGAATACGCGTAATACAAAACTGTCTGATTCACGCTTTGGTTTGGAATTGAGTCCCAGTAGCCAGTAAGACAACACTGGTGTGATCGTCAGTGAGACGAGTAGTGAACTGAGAATCGAAACGATATACGCCACACCGAGTGGGGCAAAGATTCGACCTTCCATTCCTTCCAGTGCAAATAACGGGATGAAAACCACCGTCACAATCATTGTGCCGAAGACAATGGAGGTTCTGATTTCTCGACTCGCTTCGTACACGACGGTGAGCGTTGGACGAGGAGATTCAGTATTTCGATTTTCCTTTAGCCTTCGAAAGATGTTTTCGACATCCACGATGGCGTCGTCAACAAGTTCGCCGATGGCAACGGCCAAGCCACCCAATGTCATGGTGTTGATGGATAGACCCAAAAGTGAAAAAACCACGAGTGTCGATGCGATCGAGAGAGGGATGGCCACAAGTGTGATGAGAGTGGTTCTGAAATTGAACAAGAACAGAAATAGAATTAACACCACAAGGATGCCGCCATCACGCAACGCTTCGACAACATTGGCGATTGCTCGGTCGATAAATGATTTTTGACTGTAGAGAGCAGCGATTTTCAAGTTAGGTGGCAGAGTTTCACGAAGTTCGCCAATCACTGATTCGATCTCTGAGGCAATGGCGCGAGTGTCGGCGGAGGGCTGCTTATTGATCGTGAGGATAATCGCATCGCCCCCGCTGAAACGACCGTTTGGCAGTCGTTGGTAAGCTGCACTATCGCCGCGTTTGGTCTGCGCCGCCTCTTTGACGGACGCCACCTGCTGTAAGGAAACCGAGCGTTCTCCGTTGGTTTTGATGACGACATTTTTCAGGTCATCGAGCGACTTGATGCGACCGATTGCGCGAACAAGGAGTTCTTGCGGACCTTGGTCGTCCAAATAGCCACCGGTTGTATTTTGATTGCAGTTTCGGATAGCGGATTCGATATCCTGAAGCGTGATGTTGAATTTCAGCATCTGATCAGGATCTGCGAGGACTTGAAATTGTTTTCGCCCGCCCCCCATCGTGAATACCTGCGCAACGCCCGGAACGGTTAGGAATCTGGGACGCACCACCCAATCTGCAAGTGTTCGAAGTTCGAGAGGATCCGAGATACTTTGATCACTCCAGATACCAACCATCATGACCTGACCCATGATGGACGACATGGGAGCAATGGTTGGGTTGATGCCGGTAGGTAAGTGGTCGCGAACCGTCTGCAGACGTTCACTGACAATCTGGCGATTGGTGAATGGATCCGTGTCCCAGTCAAATTCCACATAGATTACCGAGATGCCGACACCAGATGTGCTGCGCACCGTTTCAACACCGTTGGCACCGCTAAAAGCAAGTTCCAGAGGTAGGCTGATCGCGCTTTCTACTTCCTCCGGAGACATCCCGTGTGCCTCCGTCATGATTACGACGCGCGGCCGATTAAGATCAGGAAAAACATCGACCGCTGTTTGGCTAGCCTGACGGTAACCGGCTGCTACCACAAGGCATGCGAGGGTAAGTACGAGCAAACGCTGCTTCAGGGAGAAACGGATGATCGCGTTAAGCAGCATACCGAGCCTTAATGCAAATGCGTGAATGCCGATGGCCGCGTCCGAAGCGATCGGGCAAGATAAGGATTTTTAATGGGTGGACCGTTAACGATTGACTCTAGATTTGTCTGGCCATGCAAACGTGGGTGATTGTGGCCGATTGCGAAAAGTGATGGTTAATGCGTGTGTCCCGCGTCCGGATCCGTTCCCGAGCCAGACTGGTTGTTGAGTTCCATCAGTAATTGCTCTACACCCTTTCCGGCAATGCGTGATCCCATTGGGAGAGCTGTATCTGCTTCGATAACGACGTTTTGTGAATCGCGGTGAAGGACGTGCACGCTGGTACGTGTGAACTGATTACCAGTGACAGTGAAGACGCAAGTTTCAGCGCCATCTTGAACGATGGCTCGCGAAGGAACAACGATTTGATCCTCCCACTTCTCAACCGGGATCTGAAGTTCTAGGCGTTGGCCAGGAAGATATTTCCAGCTGACATATCTTGAATGGCTATCCTGTTCATCCGTTAGCAATTGATTTTCGAGATCCACATAAATGCCTAAGGTTTGCAACTCGGGTTCGATATGATGAGAAAGATGAGAGATGCTCAGATCCGTAATGAAATCCTTTTCTCCATTGGCTTTTGATACAATGGCAGTTGCTTTCCATTGGTTCGACTTAGCAATCCTTAGTGCATCGATATCCTGCTCGAACGCCAGTCCCTCTATGTAGAGCTTCTGGTAATTAGCAAGGATGCATAGCGGGTCGCCTGCCGCGATCCGTTCGCCTTTGTGTGCTAAAAGTTCTTGCATGATCAGTGGCGATTCAGCAAGAAATTCGCTTTGATTAAGATTCGCGTCAGCATTCAAATCCGTTGGTAGTTCATTGCATGGTGAAGACTTCAGGTGTTCAACTACCATGGTTTGAGAGTTCAGTTCTTCAACACGATGATGGTCGGGGTTGGGAGCATAGACTGGGATTTCGGTCAAGAGCTCACCGCTAGTTTCAATGTTAGTTATTTGTTCGCGACTCAAGCCATGCAGCTCAAGAGCCGCGCGTTGAGCCTTCGCTAGAGCGGCAAGTTTGTCTCGTGCGTATTGTCTTGTCAGCAGTTGTTTGCCCGCTACCGCGCCGCTGCTGGTGGCTGAAGCAAGCCGAGCAATCTCCAATTCTTCGACAGCGATTTCACCAAGCGTTTTGACAAACTCGGTTTGCGCGTTGACTAGGTCCTCGTGAGTCAGGCGAATTTGAAAGAGCAGTTCGCCCGTTTGAAATGCTGACCCCGGGACGGCATGCACATGTGTGACGAGGCCTGTCATAGGGCTCGAGACATTAAGGTGGCTTCTGCCTGGTTTCGGAATCACTTTCGCAGGAATTGCGATATGACGAGTGTAGGCACCGCGACGAATAACGATTAGGTTGCTGTATTTAATGCCTAGGTTGTTAACAGCCTGAGGCGACAAGACGACGGTGGATTCGCGATTTAAGTCATGATCGGAGTGGTCGTGATCATCACCATGATCATGATCGTCATGGGGGGCATCACTTGAGTCGGAATCGCTGGGATGTTCGTCGTGAGTGCTTTGACGAATTTGATCATCATGGTCGTGATCACCAATCGTCCAAGGTGCTGGGAACGAAGGGATTTTGGTTTCGATCGCCTTCCATTGTGAAGCGGCAATTAGCGCAGCGATGATTGCCAAGCAAATAACGCAGGTTGCTGCAGTAGATATTTTTCCCTGCTGTTCCACTTTCATTGTGGTTCGCTGATTAAGTTTTCAATGGATGGAATGTTGGAAGGCCGCTTCGTGAACGATTGCACCTGCATCGCTGATATGCCATGACGTGCAACTTGCTATTGCCAAGTGCCATTGCCAACCCCAGGCGATTTCATAGGAAAGGATTGCTCATAACGGTAATCTTGTGCTCGATTTTAGCGAGGAAGATGATAATTAAGTTTGCAATCGTTACCGTTGCCCACCCTGCGGCATCGAGTCAAATCGGATTATTCCGATTGTGCGTGATAGACGGACGCACAGAGGTTGAACGACTTGTTCACCAAGACGGTGTTTTTGCATCCATTTAGTAAGCCACATGCTCGCTGAGCAGCACGTGGTTCATTTTCAGATTGAGGATGATCGTGCTCAGCGATCACTAAAGCAGAACAGGTCTTTCTCACCGCGGATTAGGATTTTTCCATTCATTGGAACCGGTGAACTGATCACGGATTGTTCCATTTCATTGGCGGATAGGATCTCGATTCCTTGATCGTTCAGCCGCGCGACGAATACCATTCCGTCTTCACGAGCTGCGTAGAGCTTGCCGTTGGCGATTAGAGGAGTGGCGTAGAAATCGCTACGCGACTTTGGCAATGCATCGCTCCAAATGGTTCTTCCTGTCTGCGGTTCTATGCATTCCACTTCTCCGCGATCGCGTACGAGATAGACATGTTTTTTGTAGCTGATGGGGCTAGGGACGAATGAGCTAACGTCCTCACGCATCCACCGATGTTGCGTTTTGCTGACGTCGCCCTCACCTTCGATTCGAATTCCGTGCATCTGCGGTAAGTCGCGGTCATTACGTCCAAAGCATATCACTGCGGTGCTATCCACAATGACTGGCGTTGCAATCGCTGGCCAAAGTTTATTTCGGGTTGGATTGAAATCACCACAAGTCCAGACAAGTTGCCCGTTTTGAGCATCATGAATGGTCAGGTGTTCTGCACCCCATGTGAGAATCGATTCTCGGTTTTTGAATGTCATCACCAAAGGCGTGGTATACCCGTGGTCACATTCGGTAGGAGTTTCGTAGTTCCGAGATGTCTTCCAAGAGATGCTGCCATCGACTTTGTTAAAAGCAGCAATCCAAGAATCCCCGTTGTGCATTCGCGTCATGATGACATGATTGTCCGTCAGCACGGGGGAACTGCCGTGATCCCAAAAAAGTGTGTCGTTTCCAAAACGATCAACAAGATTGGTCTGCCAGCGCATCGTGCCATCTGTGTTCACCGCGGCTAACGTACCGCTTTTGTAATAAACATAAATTCCAGAAGTATCCACGGTTGGTGAAGGATTGCTGCCCGAGCCATTTCGGTGTTTCCCGGGTTTTTCCTCGCCAAAAGAAATGGACCAGATTTTCTTGCCGTTTTTGTCCACGGCCATTAACGCATCTCGCCCAAACTCGGGTGCCGTGACGTAGATAGTCTCTGAGAAAATAGCTGGAGTTGAACAGCCTTTGCCAGGGAGTGAAAACTTCCAATCAAGATGAGTTGAGTCCAAAGCGGCGGGGAAGTCTCCGTAGGCGATTGTTCCCGACCCATCCACTCCACGCCAATTTGGCCAATCGGCTAACAGAATGGTTGGCACGAATACGGACGTGAGAATACCCAACACGTTGGCAGTTCTTTGATGCATCACAGTTGGCTCTAGTTTTTATAGGTGTTGCTGCGGTTATTACCCTGCTTACGCACATCCTCGATGATTTTGCATTTTTGTTCCAATAGATGTTCCGGCCATTGAAAAACGGGAGCTTTATCAGGCAAATAGCCTGTTAAGTGACCGGTGAGTCGAGTAACCGGTTTTGTGTAGTTGAGTTTTGTGTCACCAAAAACTTCTTCGCAAATTTTAGCCAGTCCAGGGTCGTACTCCTTTAGTTCTGCTCGAGTGTCGACATGATTGTGATCATGATCAGCAGGCCGATTGTTATCAAACCATGATTGAACACCCTCCGCAAAGTATTCAGCATGATTGGTGGAAGCATACTTGCCCTGCCAAAGATTTTGGTTCATCGCGCGTTGGTAAGTTTCCTTGAGCCGGTCATCAAACGTGGGGTCAAGTTCAACTAAGCCACGATAATGAATGTTGTGGGCGAATTCGTGGATGACAATCGACTCGGTTGAATAAGGGTCACCCTGATAGCCAAGGACATTTTCTTCGGCACAAGAACAGACCGGGTCATGTTTTGAACCGCCAAGTCCGCGGGCCCGAGCATCCCAGAATTCCTTCGGTTGAAGGTGGCTGTGTTCAGGGACGTCTGTGGTGTACTCGTTGTATGCCATCACAATCATTCGAGACCCGCTTTTGATCATTGCTTCTCGCACGTCTGGACGCTTAGCGAGCATCAGGTCAATAAGATAAGCAACTTCTTTGAGTGCGTAATCGCTGACCTTATCGGAACTAATGATTGGGTATCCATTGGCACTGACATGTTTCGAATAGAATCCGCTTTTATTGAGAGATTGCGGCGGTTTGCCCACTTCATAAATGTCCTGTGTCGTGGGTGATGCTGATTTTTCATCAGCCAATACAAGGTTCGAGACTACCGTCACCAAAATGGTAAATGTGGCAATGAATCGTCTGCGTCGGGTGACTTTCATGCAAGCTCGGGTCTGTTTGGGGTGAGGTGGCAGGCTTCACTGCTTAGCCGAATTCAGATGACTAGTGAACGAAAAGGAATGTCTCAGTGAATCCGTGAAGTCTTTGATTCGATGATAAGGATATCAGTTTCGAAGCGGGTAGGAGTCTTGGTTGACGCGTTTTCGTGCGTCAGTCAAAGGGAGGTTCAAAAAATCCGTTCCCGATCGTGATTTCCTGTTCATTTCACGCGTGTGATTTTACTTGCGTCAACTATCCGGGATGGTTACAAAGTTAGATCAACTTCTACTTCTCGGTGAGCGTATAAGTTTGGTTCTTCGCTGTTTGACGAGTGGTAGGCGCTATTTCTAATTGATGCATCGAATTGAGGCTTGTGACCAATTCATTTGCATTTCTGGTAGAGCAAAGAACGGGACCGATAGATGGTTGTTTGACAAAACAAACCAACAAAATACTTGTCATCACTGGTGTTGAAAGACGAATTGAATGAAAAGACGATCCTTTATGATTGGCGTTGGTGCAACGAGTTTGGTTGCGGGGCTTTCTAGTGAGTCGTTGTGTGCTGCCGATGACCAATTAAAGCTCAACAAAGGTGATGTCATCCTTTTTCAAGGTGATTCGATCACCGATGCAGGGCGAGAGAAGAAAAATCCAGTTGCCAATGCCGGGCTTGGTCGAGGTTACCCGAATGTCATCGCAAAATCGTTGCGAGAAGATTACAGCGACCTTGATCTTCAAGTTCATAATCGAGGGATTTCAGGGAATAAAGTGCCCGATTTAGATCGGCGTTGGCAAGCCGATTGTTTGGAGATTAGACCTCGCATTCTAAGTATCCTGATTGGCGTGAACGATATTTGGCACGCTCTAAACGGTCGCTATGAGGGAACCGCTGAGACTTACCGAGATGGCTTTGCCGCGTTGTTAAAGCGAACGAAAGAGGGGCTTCCCCACACAACCATTGTCGTTTGCGAGCCGTTCGTCTTGATGAGCGGAACCGTGAAAGAGAACGAATCAAAGTGGTTTCCCGAGTTCGATCGCAGACGCGAGTTTGCAAAGCAGGTGGCCGAGCAAGCGGGGGCAGTTTGGGTGCCGTTTCAAACGATGTTTGACGACGCGGTTGCTGCCGGTTCCGAACCGGGCACGTTAGCGGGGGATGGCGTTCATCCATCTGCTGCGGGACATCAGCTAATGGCAGATACGTGGCGCAGTGTTGTAGGGGTCTAATCGCGGCAAACTTGGTTCTTCGTGAAGGTTTGATTTCGCAACTGTGTTGGTTGGATCGACCGGATGCCGGCGTTAAGTTTCGATTTTGGGGTAGCTGCGGTTTAATCCGTCGCGGGCGGATTGGGGAATTTCAGTAATGTGCCTACCCCCTCGCCCTGATTTCTGTGGTCTCTCGCTTTGATTCGTCCGGCATCTCGCTTGTCGAGAACCATTTTGGAAACAGGGTGCAACTGAAAATACTCGGTTTCGGTAATGATTTTTGTCCTGTAGGGGGCATGTTGATTCGTGCATCGCGGATTTCTACCAATCGAGGGGGGAGTGGCCGGTTTTCAGATGTTGCAGCCTGCGGTCAACACTGTTCCAATGTCGTCTCGGAGTTTACAAGTCGCCGGAATTAGGCGAATCAGTGACAGGAATTTTCGGTAGTGAATATGTCTTTGAGTGTGAGGAATACCGTGTCGGTTCTCAGGAAGTCATCTCTTGTGCCCTGCCTAGTGCTAGTTGTCTCGATGGCAGTGATCGGTCAGGCAGAACCTTTTCAGTTCAAAAAGGATGATGTTGTTGCGATCTTTGGCAACGGTCTTGCTGATCGAATGCAACACAGTCCTTGGGTGGAGACCGCTCTTCAATCGAATCTGCAGGGGCTCGATGTGCGTTTTCGCAACATGAGCTTCGCGGGTGATATGGTCAACAAGAGGCCCCGAAACCAAGGGTTCACCAACGACGAAGAATATCTGCAGCACGTTGCGCCTAGTGTTGTCTTCATTATGTACGGCTACAACGAGTCATTCGGAGGTGCTGATGGTACCGACGCTTATGAAGCTGAGTTGGTGAAGATGGTAAATCGCTATCGAGAATTAAGAGCGGCGAAAGGTGTCGATGCCCGCTTCGTGCTTTTTAGCCCGATCGCTTACGAAAATACGGGCAACCCTAATTTACCAGAAGGCACCGAGTTAAACGCTAATCTCGCAGCTTATACCGAGGCCACTCGCCGCGCTGCCGTCGAATCGGACGCGACATT
>JADHOA010000153.1 GCA_016779185.1 Rubripirellula sp. | reverse complement strand
AATCATGCAGGTTCTTGAGGCGATCTGCCAAAATGCCGTTAAAACGAAGTAAAACCGGTAGCTCGAGACCACGCTCACCCAATTGATCCACCAGACGTTTCAGATCAATCGAATTGTTGGGGTCGCGATTCGGCGATACACAAAGATTGCCGCTTTCAGAGATGTGAAAGTAGTCACCTGCCCAATGCTCGATTCCATACAAATCCGCAGCATCCTCAATCGACCAGCGACGTTCAGCAGCAACGCTCATCCACGTACCTTGGGTTAAATTCACGAAAGCGAAAGTAGACTTGCCGAAGCCACAAAGAGAGGAAGCATTTCGGCGTTATTGGAGCGGCATATTTAACCAAATAAGCTCCCCAGCACAGCTCGAAAAGTCACAAAAAAAGGGCGATTCGCAAAATACCAAGCTTCATTCTTGTCGTCGTCAGTTTGGGGTGCCGGGAACCGAGAGGTCCTCTGTCTCAGTTCGTGGCTTCCCACCTGTCTCAATCGAGAATCATTTTTTGATTCTGAAGATGATCCCAAGGGCTCACACTTGGTACCCGGCCATTGCCGCTGGTCTTTTTTCTAACGAAAAAACCAGCGTTCCGCTCATCCAACGTTCAGCAAGAGAGGGTGTGAAGGTTGAGATCCCGATCGTCATCAATTTTCATGCGGAGTGTGAATAAGCAACCGAACGATTGCGAAAAAAATTGCCTTCCTGCCGGGCACGCCTACATTTCCACCACGCATTTCAATGGCAACTTAGCGAAAGGTTGCCGACACAAACGCTATTTGTCACACCTCGATCTTTTTCGCAAAGTATTTCGTAACCGTGGAGCCAATGAAGAAATTCTTCTCTTACTCGCACTCGCATACTCACTCACACCGCTACTCCAGTTCAATCGGTCAGCCGCAAACATTCCGCGATAACATCTCTATCTATATGTCTGTCTTGGTAGCGACGAGTCGGTCAAACGAGATTCGCATATCGGTGCTTCGGTTTGCTTTACCAGCGGCAATGTTGGCGACGTTATTGATGCAACCCGTAAATGGAATGACCACCCAATCCGTGAATCCAACAACGTTCCACAAGCAAAAGCCGATCGCGTTGCAAACCCGGGCGTCTTATCCAGCACCACAAACGGATCGGATAGGGTTGCACGGCGATCGACAATCTCAGGTTGCGATTGCACCTAGTCAGGTCAAAGGAGATACCACAAATCAGTCGAACCAACGCGATCAGAATGACACAACTCAGGGTAATCTTTCGATCGTTACGGAATCTCAAAATGTCCATTCTTCCGATGGAGTTCCCGGAAGCAACGGAGAATTAAGTCAACGCGTTGGCGAAGATCTAATTCAGAGCCGCGAAGTGGTGTTGCGGCAGATTGGAGGGCAGTGTGTCGTTGACCTAGGGCCGATACCCTCGCATGAGACATGCATTGTCAATCTTCGTTTGAAGAACCTCGTTGAGGATGAGCTGACGATCGCAAAGATCAAGACGGACTGCGGGTGCCTTCAAGCCAAAACACTCAAATCCCAAGCCGCTTACGGCAAATCAATGGAGTTTCAGATCCAGCTTGCACCTTCGATTCAGGCAGGGAAAACGCAACGGAGCGTGGCATTGATGTTTGTCGAATCTAAATCGCACGAGCCGTATCAAGTCCTACTTGAAACCGAGGTGGTGACCCCGATCACACTGAAGCACAGCAAGCTAACCGTCCCGCGAAAATCTACCTCCTTGATCGTGCGAGGTGCGAAACGTGGCGAGACTTCGATACTCGATTGTCAAGCCGTTCGAGGCTCCGTTCGAGTCACTCAAATTCGTGCCGACGACAACAGTTTCGAGCTGACGATGGAGTCATTGATTCGCTTCGGTCGATCATCCGATCTATTGCGATTCAGGATTAATCATGATGGACGTCCTGTGGCCGTCGATATTCCAATTGAAATCAGGTCTGACCTAAAAGCACAGTGTCTTCCTTCGTCGGCGGTTGTTGATTGGCAAGGTGATCGCGCAAGCATACGCTCTCGGCTCGTGTTATTGCCTAATCATGGCTTGCGCATCGGTGAACTGCAGGTGAGGGTTGACCCATCATCAACCTTCAACGCGGAGGTGGATGTGTTGGATTTTAACTGGAAAGAAATTTCACCTGTGCTACTTGAACTGCATGCCACGTTGAAAGCTCGACCGAACGATGACGGGGGCGTTGATGAACTAGAAGGATTCGTCTCTGAATGGGGTAAGGCGAAATCCAAATTAGTGGTCTATTCCTCGGATGATTCCTGCATTGCGTCCCAGTTGCTCATCCATCGAGCAAGTAACCGCGGCGACGATGGAAGACCCACTCAAAATACACGTGTACCCAGTCAAGATACACGTGTACCCAGTCAAGATACACGTGTACCCAGTCAAGACTCAAATAGACCGAATCAGAAAAATGATAGTGAGGTGCGTTCGTAATCGAAGTTAACTGTGTTTGATGCTCATTTATTGCCCCGCCAATTACTCGTTCTTCAAAAGCAATTTATTCGCGAGGCAATCGATTCATGTTCAGGAAAATCAGCTTTCTGCTTTACTTTATTAAGTCACTCAGTCAGATATTATCGGCGGCAGAGCTGCCAAATGGAGATCCGCGATTGAATTGGAAGTGTGCATACCCTTACACGGAAACCACTTGCCAATCGGTGCTGCTTTCGTGGGCCAAAGATCATGATACGCCTTGGGAAACAATTTTTGCCGGTACAGAGTGTTCGGGATGCGAACCTCACTTTGAATTGGATAAGGATCGCTCGAGTCATCTAACCCACGCTGAATGCACAAGTCGATTCGGATCAAGTTTTACCAGTCAAGACTTAATCTCACCCATCACTCGTTACCGAGAATCTGATGAAGCAACACCTGGCTGGTCCGTTGTTGGATGGAGTTTTCGACCTTGTTTTCAAACCTGGCAATGCAGTCAGTACTGCTCTCTAACGCAGTATCCGCCGAGATGTATCAAGTACAAGAGTACCAACTGGGGACTCTACCAGCCGAGCGTTGATATTCGATGCGAAGAACGCGATGTGCAGTCGCATTCCACTGAAATCGGGATACCTGCCGAGTCACCTACGGTAATGGAACGCGACAAAACTTGGACACCAATCTACCAGCGATGAGCCACTAGCTTCGCAGCGAAGGAAAATGTTGAAACAAAAAGTGAGCCATTGATGAGACGGCTTTTGTTCCCTGCTAACGATGTTTTCATTTGCTTTCGCGGTCACCCGTAACCTGCCCAATTACCGGTCACCTTTGTAATCACCAATCGCTTGCGTAATCACTAGTCGCCTGCGTAATTACCAAAGGCTTTCGCCGTGCCAGGTCTCGCGAGGTAAGTCAGTCCGTTCGCGTCACGCGAGGTCTGGACCTCAAATGATCGCACCGCTCGATCGCTAATCCTTATCGTGTTGAGAACCAATCGTTCATGCCAGACCGTTTAAATAAAAAAGACTCTTCCGTTTACAATTCGGCTCGGGGAGGTGATCTGTGTTCATTCGTTTTAATTCGCGCAATGTTCGGCGCAGGATTCTGTCTGCATGGTTTCATGCAGAGTTCAAGCGGGCAAACACCGGTAATTGAACCTCCTCGTCTCGTGATAACATCGGGTCCCAATGCGTCAGGTGATTCGGAGATCAAACTCAGCGAATACCATCGTGTTAATCGAAATGACTTTCGAGAGCCCGATGAATTTCAGCGATCAACCATCGAATCTTACGTATTGGAATTAGAACTTTTGTGTCGGATGACCGATCGACTTGGCTGGATTGGCAACGGACAGTACTACTTTGCTAGTCGGGAAGCCGAGTATCACGCCACCAGCCTTCGGCAATTTGCAATGAGTTGGGCAGTTGATAACCAGTTTGGTTACGAGAGGTGCGTTCTGGTAGATCAGGAACGACTGCAGCCAAATTCTGTTTCACTGAACGCGGTGGCAAGCCAGTCTTCGCAGACGCATCTGGATCGATTGAGGAAATCGGACGAGTTTCATGAAGCAATGGGTCTCGCCGTTTTTCCGGCTGGTGAAAAGTCACGGTTGGACAAGCAGTTTAAACATTCAGGGCTGTTTTCGCCCACGATCGCAGCAATCTCGCATCCGCTGGACTGTTGGTCGGGTCGAGCCATTGATCGTGGGCAGCAATTCATAGACTGCGATCGATTGATGGGTGTGCAATCGCACAAGGGTGATACGCTCGCGTTATTTTGTTTTCGTCCTGCTTCGTTTTATCATTATTACATCACCGTCTACTTCAAAAATGGTTATCCCGTGCAGACCGATTTTTGGAGAAGCCTTGATGGCGTGAGTGTTCGTGCAGAACGAGCTTCGCCTTCGCTAATTGATGAAGCTGAGGAGGTTGATCAAGAGGGCGGTCGTCGCAAGAGACGTTTTGTGGATGCAATGCACGTCGCCACCACAAGCACCACATGGAAAATGTTGCGTGAGACACCTTTTCCTTCTCGTATCGTCTCGCGAACCCTTCATGAGCAACCAGAAATTGAACTCAGTGCAGAATTTGAGTGGTGTGCCTCGGAACAGATCAACCCAGATACTTTTAATCCAAACACGGTTGGAAAGTTGGCACCTTTTGAGACGCGTCATCCACGAACAAAACACAGCCATTAGAGATCCGTATTTTCGGATTCGTTTTGGACCTTGTTAGGTGAAACACTTGCTAGGAATTGCGAATGTAACTCCAATGCTGAAACTGCAGAGAAGTCAAATCAAGATTTCAAAGCTGAGGTTCGCCTGAGTGTATGCAGTCGGTTGCGTGAACGACGCGACGCTAAACTGCTTGCTATCGATTGGAATAATGTTTACCAACCGTTCGAAGAGACATCATACGCCCATGAAAAATATTCTTGAAACTTTTGGGGGGATCATGCTTGGATACCTACTAGCTTGTGGGTGCTTGTTCAACATGATTCCAAGCGTATCGGCAGCACAGGAAAAACCAAACCTCGTCATCATTCTTGCGGATGACCTTGGATGGAATGCGGTCGGCTATCACAACGACCGAATGGAAACTCCAAACATTGATCGGATTGTTTCGGAGGGAATGGAGTTAGATCATTTCTACGTTGCGCCGATGTGTTCTCCAACACGGGCCGGTCTTATGACGGGACGCTATCCCATTCGATTCGGTTGTGCTCGTGCCGTGATTCCTCCGCAGCGTGATCACGGTCTACCCACCGAGGAGATAACACTGGGCGAGGCCCTGCAAACGCTCGGCTATCAGAACCGTGGTATCTTTGGGAAGTGGCATCTCGGGCATCGACGTACCAAGTGGCACCCCCTTCAGCAAGGATTCAGCGAATTTGTCGGGCATTACAACGGGGCTATCGACTACTTTGATTTAACGCGTGAAGGGCAACGAGACTGGCATCATCAATACACCCCCAGTCGTGACGAAGGTTATGCAACCGATCTCATCGCCGAAGCGGCGACGCAATTCATCTCCCGATGCGCTACCCAAGATTCACCGTACTTTTGCTATGTTCCCTTCAACGCTCCGCATTCCCCATTTCAGGCACCTGAAGAGGCAATTGAGAAATTCGAGTTTTTGAACTCGATTGAATCTATCCGGCATAATAACAAGAAGGATGCGATGCAGAGATTACAAGTCTATTCAGCAATGATATGGAAAATGGACCAAGGGATTGGTCGGATTTTAGAGGCGATTGATCAGTCGGGCGAGTCAGAGAATACCATTGTGTGGTTCCTGAGCGATAACGGAGGCGTCGGGAATATTTGGGAAAACAATCTACCGCTTCGTGGCAGCAAACTCACGGTTTACGAAGGCGGTATTCGCGTGCCGGCGGCGGTACGATGGCCAGACAAAATTCAATCCGGTAGTAAGTTGCATTCGACAGTTGGTTATATCGATCTCTTCCCCACGTTGATCGAAGCCGCCGGTGGAAAGTCGCCGTTCGGACCTAAGCATCAAGTCGATGGCAAAAGCTTGTTGCCCGTGATCGTTTCGAAAGATCAAACAATGGATGAATCATTCAAGCTTGCGACCGACGAACTCGATCAGCGACCGTGGTTTTCTTACCACGGACAACAGGGTGAAGCGGATGAACATCTTGCTGTCATGCAAAATGGATGGAAACTGAAGGTCAATGGGCCTCGCTTGACCCAACTCTCCGATCTTCAAAAGCCAGGTGTGCTGCACGAGCTTTTTTACATTGCTACCGACCCAAACGAAGAAAGAGACCTTTCGAGAGAAAACATGGAAACGGTGATGGCACTCGCGGACCGATTAGTCGCCTATCGAAAACTTCAGCCAGACAACGCGGTGCCTCGTTACAGTGTTGGCAGCCGTGGATTTGAGCCGCCGCAAGACTGGAAAGCGATGCCAGAAAACCCAGATCAGCTACTCGGGCGGCACAATTCTAGCAAGCCATAAAGGCCGTGCTTCAAATCTTTTTCACGCTAGAATTGGAGCAACCCTTGAGTTGCTAATTTTGCCGGCTGACGATTGGGACGCTCGTAGCGTTGCTTATTTAGCTCCGCCGAATGAAATAGATCAACAATTGGTTCAGGGTAGTCAGTTCCAATAACACAGTCTGCGGACTGCTGCAGCGATTCGCCCATCCGCCAAGGATGGTGAATCCAGTCCGATGGTACCTTGTGAAGTTCGGGAAGCCAGTGTCGCACATAGTCACCGTTTGGGTCGTAGGTTGCAGCCTGCTTATTTGTATTGAACCATCTGAATTCGCGAGCATCATTCCCAATTCCTGCCGCGTAGTTCCAGTTCCCGTAATTCAAACTTGGGTCGTGATCGATCAGCTTTGATTCGAACCACTCCGCGCCTAATCGCCAGTCCAATCCGAGGTTCTTCGTCAAAAAACTTGCAACGTTTTGACGTCCGCGATTCGACATGTATCCGGTCTGAGATAGTTCACGCATATTTGCGTCAATCAGCGGATAACCAGTCTTTCCCTGCACCCACGCTTGAAACATGTCATCGTTCGATATCCAGTCAATTTGCCTGTTTTGCAAACCGCCTGCTCGATAAAGGTGGGCACCGTGTTTGGCTGACATCAATATGAAAAAATCTCGCCATAGCAGCTCAAATTTTAGCCAGTAGGTCGAATCGTTTTTTACTCGTTTTGATTCATAATGATCAATCTCTTGCATCACTTGCTTGGCGCTAAGGCATCCAAACGCGAGCCAAGAGGATAGTTTCGAGGAATCGTCAACCGCTAACATCCCGTTGCGAGTCTCTTTGTATCGGCTTAATGCATCACTTTCCCAAAGGTAATGATTAAGTCTCGCAGTACCCGCCGTGATGCCACCGACAAATAGATTGGTGTCGCTAGGTTGATTTGACCGAGAATCTCTTGGGTACCACGACAGTTTCTTGAGATCCTCGCAGTTTGTTTCACCGACGAGGTCGGATGGGAAGGCCTGGAATTTATCGGGTACAGGTGCCGGTGGCGAAAAGTGCCCACGTTTTTCGACGAGGCGACGAAACTTGGTGAATACCTCAGGCGTTTCTGGAATCGAAAAGGGCAATCGATCCCAGTCACACATGGTAGCCGGTGAAAAGGCTTTGAAATCGACGGATTGCTTGCTCAATTCTGAACGTACTTGATCTTCGATTGCAGTTTCTTGTGTGGAAACCTCGTGAAAGCAGGAAACCGATTCAATAGCCACTTCTCTGCAAAGGTCCGCGAATACGGCAGAGGAGTCACCACAGAGTATTCGCAGTTTGCCGCCAATCTCGCGTAGGTTTCGATCGAGGTCTCGGAGACACTCTAGGAGGAAATTCGCCCTTTTCGCATCCGTCCTTGGAAAGCCTCGTTCCGTGCGACCGAACCAAAAAGGATCCATCACGTAAATCGGCAAAACGTGTCCCCCCTCGGAGGCGGCTCGTTTGCAAGCGTTAGTCAGCGGAGCGTGATCCGCAACTCTTAGATCATTACGGAACCAAACGACGTGAGTCGACATTTCACAACCTAGAAACCAAAGGGAGACTGCATCAATGAATGGAGTGCGTTCCCTTTAGTATTCCATCCTGTCCATGCCAACGACGACACCTGGGATTCTGTTGGTTTCCTCCATCAAAAAACCATTGCTATGGCGTAAAAAGCCGGTTTTGAGGTACCAATGAGGGTCCGAAAAAAAAGGCGAAGTCATCGGAGGCACCGAGTCCCCTTTTTTTGCGGATCTGACGCGCTCCGTACCCCCACTCAAAAAAGTGAAAACGTGGGATGACCTTCACCACACTCACTTTCCTTGTTTTTCTAGCAATCGTTTTTTCGCTCTACTGGAGCGTTCGCAGCGGCGCTGCGCAGAACAAGACGCTGCTACTCGCGAGCTACGGTTTTTACTCTTGGTGGGATTGGCGTTTTTGTTTCTTGATGCTTGCTTCATCGTTGGTTGATTACGAACTCGCTAAAAGAATCGACCAATCATCGAAACAGAGCCACAGGCGATGGTTGCTGCGTTTGTCCATCGTTTCAAATCTGGGGCTACTGGCTAGCTTTAAGTACTTTAATTTCTTTGTCGAAAACCTCATTCAGGTTGTAAATCAGATTGGCTGGTCACCCGACCTGACGACCCTTTCCATTATTTTGCCGCTGGGTATTAGCTTCTACACGTTTCAAACACTCGGCTACACAATCGACGTGTATCGAAAGCAACTCGCTCCAGCAAAAAACGTTGTGGACTATCTGGCGTTCGTTTCCTTCTTTCCGCAATTGGTCGCGGGACCCATTGAGCGAGCGAGCCACATGCTTCCCCAATTTGCAATCAAGCGTGCATTTGACCAACACGCGGCAACCGATGGCGTGAGGCAAATGCTCTGGGGATTCTTTAAGAAGATGGTGATTGCGGATCGCTTAGCACTTGCTGTCAACCCAGTCTTTGACAACCCCGCGGGTTATTCTGGCCCACACTTGATGATGGGCACCGT
Organism: Rubripirellula sp.; assembly: GCA_016779185.1. Lineage (GTDB taxonomy): Bacteria > Planctomycetota > Planctomycetia > Pirellulales > Pirellulaceae > Rubripirellula. Next base: position 292 of record JADHOA010000153.1, on the reverse strand, counting down.
TTTTTTTGCTTTTCAAATCTACTGTGACTTCTCTGCCTATTCCGATATCGCGATTGGTACCGCAAAACTGTTCAACATCCGGCTTTCGCAAAACTTTGCCTATCCCTATTTTTCGCAAAGCATTGGTGAGTTCTGGCGACGTTGGCACATTTCACTCTCTTACTGGTTTAGAGATTATGTCTACATTCCCCTTGGTGGGAATCGCAAGGGGCGGGTCCGTTATCGCGTTAATCTTTTGTTGACGTTTCTATTGAGTGGACTTTGGCACGGAGCCGCTTGGAACTTTGTCGCG
>JADHOA010000152.1 GCA_016779185.1 Rubripirellula sp. | reverse complement strand
AAGTAGCCGCTTCGGTTCTTGCCGAAAATCTGCATCAGTTTCGTGTGCCCGCGAGTGACAGTCCGCAATCCTTTGACGTCGAACAGGCAGGGATCTATCAGGTCGATATCGATTCGCAGTCGAGCGACTATCGCATTACCGCCCAGCCCGATTTCAGTCGCATCGAGCAAGGCTTGATCGGCCATTGGTCATTCGATGGCGATCAGCCGCAGCAGTCGACAAATGGAAAATTAGCCGGTTCCTTTGCAGGTGAGACTTCGGTGACGCAATCACCGATTCAGGGACTGATCGACCCTGCGAACACCGGTAAGGCTTCGCAGCGCAAGGGACAAGCATTACAAGAACCGGCATTAGACGGACAGGCATTAGACCTCGACGGAAAAGACGACTCGCTGGTCACACCCCGCGACGACACGATGAACATTGGTGAAGGTGACCTGACCGTTTCCGCTTGGATTCGCCCGACCCAGCTTCGCCAGGGCGGGATCGTTTGTCTTGGCAAATATAGCTGGACGCACGGTTGGTACTTTGACATGCCCAATCATCAAGGTGTGTTAAGAATCGAAACAGTGAGTCCCGAAAATCGATCCAACGGAACCGTCGCATCACGTCCGGGGGTGATTCAGGCAAATCGCTGGCAGCATGTCGCCGCGGTGGTTCGCCGAGGCAAGAATCAGACGCATCTTTACGTCAACGGATTCCGCGTCGCCACGGGAACCGTCAACGCCGCCAATCTTGATAACCCCTCGGTTGATCTACACATCGGACGCATCCAAGATTCGCAGTTGTTCAAGGGACAGATTGATGAGGTGCGGATCTATCGGCGAGCCCTCGACGAAGCGGAACTCGCTGCTCTCTTTTCATCCAACCCATCGCTGCTATTGCCTCCACCCCATCACGCCCCCGAACGCATCGATCTATCGATTGGCGATCGACAGTTCGCATCCAAATTTCGGCAGGGTGAATCCGCGTTCCTAGCGGTTCGCCTACCCGAGGGAAAGCAGATGCTAAGTATCAATGATCGGCAAAGCCTTGATTCGATCCAGCAGGTTGTTTTTACTCGCCTTCCCGATGATTCCGATCTAGCTCGCGAGTTTCAAGTTTTCGAGCAGCGAGCTCCGAGTCTTGGCGTCTACATGGGACTGCGTCGCGATTGTGGCCACACCGCTCAGCAGGTTCAGCAGCCGATACGAGTCACCAGGACTGAGTTGGCCGATTACCAATTCGAGGGTGCCATCAACAATTACCCGCGACCGTTTGTGCAGCCTGACAATGACAATTATCTGGCAGGGGTTCGCGAGATCACGGTGCGAAGTGAGTACACCGACGGCCGCGATATGCCCAGGTTGCTGATTCGCTCGGTCGAGTTCGAAGGTCCTTACTACGAACAGTGGCCTCCAAAATCACACCAGCGAATTATGATTCCGAGCGACAACGCCAATCAGGACAATGCCCATCAGCCCGACGTTTACGCTAGGGAAGTTTTGTCGGCGTTTGCGACACGCGCGTTCCGTAGGCCCGTGACGGAGAAAGAGGTCACAGAACTGGTTGAATCTTGGAAAGGGTTTTACGAAGCATCGGGTGATTTTCGAGACAGTGTCAAGCAGACGCTGGTCGTCGTTCTCACCTCGCCCTCGTTCCTCTTTACCATCGAACGCAGTGAAACGCCCGAGGCGGAACCGCTTGCGGGAACCGAGTTGGCATCCAAGCTGTCGTACTTTTTGTGGAACGGTCCACCTGATGAAACTTTGCTGAAGGCCACCGACCTGTTCATGGCAGTGGAATCATCCCGCAGAGATTCCACGGAGGTGGGCGCGACTGATCTTGATGCTGGGAAAGATGTCGGTGGTGGGAAAGATGTCGATGCTGGTGGAATGGATCAGTCGTCAGGCGATCACATTTCGCTCGATTCTCAATCACGTCAACAATTAACGAATCTGGTTGATCGTTTGATTGATGACGAACAGTTTACAGAGTTCTGCGATCAGTTCGTCGGTCAGTGGCTAAGTCTTGATAAATTCGACGTGGTGGAGACGGACCGAAAAAAGTTTCCCAAGCTTGATCTCAACACCAAGCGGCAACTCGCCCGCGAACCGGCCCGTTTCTTTGAATACTTGGTGCGAGAAAATTTGCCCGTTCGCTATCTCGTTGAATCACCCATCGCGATGATGAACGAAACTGTGGCGAGCTACTATGGGCTTGGGGATCGCGTGGAGAGTGGACTGGAGTTTGTTCCCATCGAGCATGGGACCGAGCATCTTGGTGGCGTGCTGACACAGGCGGCAATTCTTGCGGGACTGACGGACGGTCGCGAAGCCAATCCGGTCAAGCGAGGTGCCTGGTTTGCAAGAAAATTGATTGCCGAGCCACCGGATGATCCACCGCCGAATGTGCCGGATCTCAAGGATGATACCGACCTGACGCTGCGAGAGCGTCTGCAGCAGCATCGATCAGTCAAGGGGTGTGCGAAATGCCACGAAGGGATCGATCCATGGGGCTTGCCGTTTGAATCGTTCCACGCTGGGGGGCTTTTTTCGGGTGATCAGGTCGATGCGTCGTCCAAGTTGCCAGATGGAACCAAGATCGACGATTTTGATGACTTTCGGGAATATCTCGTTGAGCAACGCATGGACAGTGTGGCGTTTAGTCTGCTGAAACATCTATCAATCTATGCCATCGGTCGCAGCCTGACGTATACTGAAGAGGCAGCGCTGCGAGACAGGACGCAGCAAATTGATTGCAGGGAATATCGCATGAGAGACCTGCTGCACGATGTGATTCAGAGCGACGCTTTTCTCAGTAAGTAATCGCCGTAATTTTCAGTCGAGGGAACACCATGGCCGTCTCAACACCACTTGATCGACGCGCGGTGCTCAAGGGGATTGCCGGCGCGGCGCTTGCCCTGCCGAGGCTCGAGGTGATGGGCGATGAAGTCAACGCTGAACTGCCTCGTCGTTTCTGTGCGCTCTACACCGCCAATGGGATGTCGCTGCCCAAGGCCGAAAATGCCATCGACCAATGGAGTTGGTTTCCTTCCAAGGAAAAAGACGGGAACTTTGTTTTCGGGGAATCCACAGCCCCTCTAAAGCCGTATCGTCAACAGCTCAGTTTTATGGGTGGCCTGTATCACGAGAACGGCGTCAAGGCGGATCCGCACACCTGCAGTGACATGTGGCTGACAGCTGCCCCGCTGCATGATTCGACTCGCGAAACCTACAACACCGTTGGACTCGATCAGTTAATCGCGCAGCACACCAAGCAGCACTGCCGGCAACCCTCACTTGTGTTATCAATCGACGCTGGGGTGGGGTTCTTGTCGCGAACCGGCACGATCTCTTATGACATCCAAGGACGTCCGATTCCGGCAGAGAATTCACCGCAGCGTATTTTTGATCGTCTATTTCGTGTGGATCAAAAGTCGTTAACGCAGCAGCGAGAAAAGCTAAAGGCTCGGATCAAGTTGGTGGATGCGGTCTTAGAAAGTTCACGCAGTTTCAATCGTCAGCTGGGTTCTGCCGATCGTCGCAAGATGGATCAGTACCTCGCTTCGCTCAACGAGATTGAGTCGCGACTACTCGCGTCGGAACGCTGGATAGACATCCCGATCAAGGATCAGGATTACAGCCATCTTAATCTCGAGGTGACCAACGAAGATGATCCGCGAGAGTACTATCGAAACATGTTTGATTTGATTTCGCTGGCATTTGACGCCGACATCACCCGCAGCGTCGCTTTCATGCTGAACCGCGAGGATGGCATGGGGATCAGTGATACCTTTCCCCTCAAACTTGGACTCAGCAGGACGCATCATCAACTGTCACATGCGGGTGATAAAGAGGGTCAGCTTGATTTTGCCAAATACGATTTGTTTCTCAGCGAGCAGCTCGCTGGATTCTTTGATCGTTTGAATCGTTATCAAGATCAAGACGGCAGCGTGATGGATAACACCATTGTTTTATACGGCAGCGGTGCGAGCACGACGCACTGGTCACGTAACCTACCCACCCTTGTTGCAGGTGGAAGTAACATGGGGCTGCGTCATGGTCGGTACTGGCGAAACGGTGAGACGCGGATGAGTAATCTTTATCTGAGTATTTTGCGGTCGATGAAAATCGAAGCCGAAAATTTTGCTGACAGTAACGGTATTCTTGAGGATTCGATTTTCACCAAGGTGTAGCCTGACAAGGGCTCGCGGGATTTGGGTGGAATGAACCACACGGCTTTGCACTTATGTTAGGTTCATACGTCAAGTGCTTGCGATAAGATTTGCTCGGCCATCCATCTCTTTACACCGGAGAGCTGACGGTTTCATATCGGATGCGTTTCTGTTTTGTTTCTTTTCCTCATTGGTCGCCAAATGGTTTTCAATTCAAATCGGTATCTCCGTTTTTTCGCGATTCTCTTGGTGATCGTGACGACCCTAGCTTTGGGGCGTTTTTCTTCGGCCGATGAGCCATTGTTTGAGCCCGATTTTTTTGCATTTGAAACGGGATTTGCTAACGCAGCGTCCAAGCAGCCAAGTGATTTGGTGCGTTTGGTAGACGAGTCAGGTTTTGATGGAGTGGAGTTGATGGGGTTGGCCAAGGTTGAGCCCTTTCTTCCTCTATTGAAGGAACGTGACCTCAAGATCCATTCGCTTTACCTTAAGCTGGATCTTGATCAGCCCGAGCAGTCGGTTGACGCGACTTGGTCAACGGTGATTGAGCGTTATGGTGACGATTTGCATTACGTCTGGTTTCACGTGAGCAGTCGGCAGTTCGCTCGCAGCGACCCGTCCGGGGATGATCGGTGCGTCAAAATTTTGCGAGAACTTGCTGATCAGGTTGCGTCCAAGGGAATCAAGATTGGGATTTATCATCATGTCGGTGACTGGGCCGAGAAATTTAGTGACGCGGTGCGAGTCGCAAGGAAGGTGGACCGAGAGAATGTCGGTGCGGTGTTCAACTTGTGTCATTATTTGAAAATATCCGGCCCCGATAATCTGGAGAAAGAACTCAAGGATGCGTTTCCCCACGTGATTCTTGTCTCGATCAATGGCGCAGATGACGGACACACCACATCGATGGGTTGGGATCGTTTGATCCAGCCATTGGGTCAAGGATCGTTTGATGTAGCTCGAGTGCTTGGCGTGTTGAAAGATTGCGGTTACCAGGGGCCGATCGGTCTACAGGGATACGGCGTGCGTGAGAAGCCCGAGGATTTTTTTCCTCGCTCCGTCGAGGCTTACAAGAGTTTGCTCAGCAAGGTGAATCAGGCCGCTAATTGACGCTCGGACTTTGCGAGTTTCAAGCAAAGACTGCATCTGGTTTCGTTCAAATAGACGATCCGCAGTAAGTTCCTTATTCGACGCAGCATTGACGGTAACCACGCTGTTCATGCGCGGCTGTGCTAACGCGGTGCCCTTGCACGGCTGTGCTAATGTTTTACTGTGGCTCGGCTGTGCTGGCACGGTGCTCTGTGAACTTGCGTTCTGTGCTAACGCGGTGCCCTTGCACGGCTGTGCTAATGCTGTGCTCTGTGTCAGCGCTGTGCTTTGGCGCTGCACGACTAGCCGCCTTCTTTACGCACCGTATTGCGGCTAATCCGATTGTGAGCAAACCACTTCAATCGTCTTTGAGTAGTTCCTTGAATTGTTCCGAAAGATGTTCAGCGAGGTCGATTCGACCCTGCATCCATGAATGCAAGTTTTCAAGTTCGGAAGGCGATTCTGCGATTTCGGCCCACTGTGCGAGTCGGGCTTGCGGCACCAAGGATTCAATTTTGCGACGACGCTGGTGATCCGCTTCGGATAGCTCATCGCTTGATCCGGTGAGCACATTGCGCAAGTACCAGATGTAATGTTCCGTCCACTGTCTTTCTTTCTCCAGTCGATCGAGCATCTCTTGGACCGACTGCCGTCGCAGCAAATTTCCGGCAGTGGTTTTCTTGGGCGTGACGTCGTGGTTCATAGGAATGGCCTTGATTCTTAGACGCCGCCTTGGGTTGTGTTTGATAAAAATCGATCATGACCGCTGACGGTTGAATCAGCGTGGTTCTCGCGGCAGATTTTCCATCAGGTAACGGGCGATCAGCATTCGAACGTGAACCTTTGAGCCAGGGCCCTCACTGAGTCCATGATTGCGATTGGGATAGACCATGTAGTCAAATGGTTTGCCAAGTTCCACGAGCCGATCCACTAGGCCCTCAATGATTTGCATGTGGGTGTTGGTTTCCCCCGATCCGGTGACGATCAGCAGCTTGCCCTGCAGGCCTTCGGCAAAGTGCAGTGGCGCCGATCGCTGGTAACCCTCGGGATTCACCTCGCGGGTTCTCATATACATTTCTTGAAACCAAGCGTTGTAAAGGTGCGGCTGCGGTTTGGGGACGACAGCGATTCCCACCTTGTAGAGATCGGGCTTTCGGAACAACGCATTGAGTGTGTTCGATCCACCGCCACTCCAGCCCCAAATCGCAATTCGATCGAGGTCAATGAATGGGTGCGTTGTGCCAAGTTTCTGGATCGCGGCAGCCTGATCCTCGGTCGAAAGTGGACCGAGGCTACCGAATACCGATCTTCGCCAAGCTGCGCCCTTGGGTGCGGGTGTACCTCGGTTATCGATGGAAACCACGATGTAACCAAGATCCGTAATGACACGATGAAACAGACTTTGGCCAGCCGACCACTGATCGAGAACCGTTTGCCCGTGTGGTTCACCGTAGACATAAACAAGGACCGGATACTTTTTTGATGCATCGAAACCACGAGGCTTCATGATCAACGCATCCATCGAAACATCCGGCTCCGTCTCGATTTTCACAAACTCGGTCGGTGTGATCTTCCATTGGTTGAGGGCGTCGTGAACTTGCTGATTTTCTTGCAGCACTTTAATCGCTTGGTGATCGGGAAGCGAAATGAGTGTCTGGACTGGGGGCGTATCGATGTTGGAATGCGTGTGAATCGCATGTTTTAGATTTGGCGAAAAGTCATATTCGTTGGTTCCACCCAGTTCCTTGGGCGTGATGCGTTCTCGGTCCCCACTGCCGTCGAGCGGTACGCGATAAAGATGCTTTTGGGTTCCATTGTTAGGCGAAGCATAAAAGTAGAAGTGCCCTGAAGCTTCGTCGATCGGTCCTCGGTCGATGATGTCGTAGTCACCAGGGGTAAGTGTGGCGAGTTCTTTGCCTTCTCTTGAGTAAAGGAACGCGTGTCGCCAGCCATCTTTTTCACTGATCACAATGAACTGGGATCCGTTGTGAATCCACATCAGCCCAAGATTTTTGCCTTGGCTACTGATCGCCCATGCAGGATTGGTTTCGTCAAAGATTGTTTTGATTTGATTGGTTTTGACGTTTAGAAGAAAAAACCGTCGGCGGTCACGGAATCGACTTAGCTTTTCGATCAGCAATTCATCAGAGTTTCCCGCCCATTCAACTTGGCCAAGATAAAAACCTTGTTGCCCGTTCGAGGTCACTGGGTCGAGTTCAACCCAAGATGTCTCTCCCGATTGGGTGTCGATCAAGCCTACTTTCAAAGTGGCAATCGTTCCGCCGACTCTCGCAAAAATCTGTTCGCGTATCCCTGGATAGGAGGGATCACTGGGAACGAGCATTGATCGTTTGCGTACGTTGTTTTGATCGGACTGGATAAATGCTAAGTGCCGTCCATCCGGGCTCCATGTCATCCCATAAAAACGAACCTCGCCTTGGCCTTGGACTGTCGCAATCGGTTCACCATCGGATTCCATCCATCGCTCAACGACCAGCTTGCCATCAGCATTGGAGAAACGGAATTTGGAAACGGGTGATACGTTAGGCGGTAATCGTTCTTTGTCTTGTCGATTATCGATTCCGGAGGCTTGAACGGTCTTGCCGGTGGATGTTTGAATCCATTGCCATTCAGGCTGATTTGATTCTGCGGAACTGATTCTTACCCTGAGGTGTTCACCGCCGTCGTGCCAACTGCTTTGCAGGGGGGCTGCACGAAACGTGTCTTGATCGTAAATCTGTTTCAGGCGATTGCTCGCCGATTCCATCCAAGACGCGTTCGTTACACTTTGTGCTCTCAATTTGTCGGCGCTGACAACGATCGCCGTCAAGGCAATAAGCAACGGTAAGCTGGCGGTAAATTTTGTGAGATGCATGAAAATAAAAGAGTTGGTGGATAGCGACCGGGGCAAGGGATGAGGAACGAATCGTATCGGATTTTTGAAGAAAGGTGAATGTTTTCCCGCAAGAAACCGTTGGTGCCGCGTTTTAATTTAGGAAGCGGGATTTGAGGATTGCTTTTCTGGCAACTGGAGATGTTTCGGCTAGACGATCGGCAATCTCCTTCCATTCCTCGCGGCAGATCGCGAGTGGATTTTCATTGTGCCGAGGTGATTGTTCTTGATTGCCCAGTGTTTGACTCGCCATCTGCATTAAGATCGCGGCTGCTAGGTAATTTTCTTGTTCCGTCATGACTTTCCTTCCGATCTTTGCGATTTTCTCGGAATGTTCGTCGCTGTGGCAGTCCTCGGTGCCGGGGCACTCGATACTTCGGACGATGATCGATCCATGATTCTCGTGATCAACATGCTCGTTTAAGTTTGCTGATCGATCACACTCAAGCAATTGGCAACGAGCCAGGAATTGAGCGTGCACCATTCGAGAGATTGCGAGGTCGGCCACTTGCTGGGAACTTATGCTGGAAAAAAGATAAGTGATCCAGCCCTTTGCCATGGTGTAGCTCGCGTTGACCCTCGAGCACCAATTGGATGGCCACTGGTTTTGGTGAAAGAGTTTCGGCACGAGTTCTTTGGCCCGTGATGAGAACTGGCGAGTCGTTATTTCTGATCGGCCAAATTGCATCTTTAGTTCCAACAGTCGTGCGAACTCGTTGGGGGTGTCTCTTGATGACTGATCCAACTTTAGCATTTCGCTCGCCATCCACATGCCGGCGTGATCAAGGACTTGCTTGAGATCGGACTTCCAGAAAATGATACCATCCATCGCCAGTGCAACCTTGGTTGAAGGAGCATCTTGCATTGCTTCGAGCAGATTTGGATTCCATTGATTCTCTGCAAAGCTCCACCACAGTCCCGCTCCGGGTTGCAGCACGCTCTCACTTTTCCTCGCCGAACCCAATTGCATCGGGCTCTGATCGACCATGATCGTGGACAATCCTGTTATCGCAAACAAGCGAAATAGGAGCGTTGCCAATCCAAACGTTCCAAATCCCAGAAAGGCCATTAAGAAGAAGCCAAGCCAATTGAATCGATCACGCTTGTTTTTTG
>JADHOA010000151.1 GCA_016779185.1 Rubripirellula sp. | reverse complement strand
CAACGCCGACAAAAGACTCTTGATGGCGATCAAGTAGAGCAGCCAAAACTTCACCCGATTCTGATCCTGTTTCTGCACAAAGGAACGAACCGACCTTAGCACCGTGGCGTCCGAGGTCATCCAAAACTTGTTGCAAAGTATCACGACGCGGATCCGATTCTTGTTCAGGAACTTGGCCGATGGAGTTGACCACGACCGGTGAGCCGAGGCGATACGCCAAATTCATGGCTTCCTTAGTTGCATCCACTCTTCGATCAAGATCGTCGAGGGAGTCGTACCCGCGGCGAGTCTGAAACCTTAGTGCCGCAACACGCAGGTTGAGATCGTCAAGCATTTTTCGTAATTGCCTCAGCCCTGTATCAGAAATCTGGGAAGGATGTATTTGGGATCTGGCATCCAATTCAACCGAGGTGACACCCAGCTTAGCTGCGGTCTCGAGCGCTTGCCGAAAAGGCAATTTCAGGGCACTCAGGCGTATTGCCAGATTCAGTTCCGCCATCAGCTTGACTCTACAGTGGAAAGGAGGGTTTGGTGTTTCAACAAGGCAAGGATTCTTACTTGCCTCCGGTTTAAACTCAAGCACCGACCCTTAGTTTCCCAAACTCCACTGTTTTCCCTCGCTCTCTTGGTTCACGATGGTAGGTTCGATCCCATGTTCTAAAATCCCCTCCCGGCTTCCGGCTCGAGTGCACCGGACCGTCATGCAAGTGGACGGCTAGCGATTGCCACGTGCGTCTGATCAGTCGGGATCGAGCCAGCAGCGGGAGAAGCGAGGTGGAAAGTTGCTTGCTTGGACCTAGGACACTTGTCCAGCTCTCCCCTACGAACCCGCACTTCTTTGGGGGCTTCAATCGCCAACGTGATCCGATTACCAGCAATTTTCTGGACGGTGATCACAATATCGCCATCGATCACCAACTTCTCTTTTATTTTTCGGCTAAGTACCAACATATTCGAACATCCCTGAATGAAGGAGTAATGGTTGAAGCCACCAAATCACGCGGATGTGTTTGAGGCATGAGACCGATGAGCCAGCTTGCGCCTGCGGATCTCTACTAGCAGCAAAGAGACCCATCCGAGGCGGATTCACGACGTTGAAATCACTCTCTCATCGACGACAACCACTATCAGGGCTAGGGGTGACACGTTTGGTCACCGCCGAAATATTTTTCAGATTTGAGGACGCGACGAAGCTGCAATGCTTGCATGAGGGTGAAATATCAGTCCATCACCGACACAAATTCGGATTCGATCGACTGAATTGGGGCCCGCAGTGAACCTTTTTCGGTGATGATTCCGGTGATTAGATTCGCTGGCGTCACATCAAAAGCTGGATTCATCACGTTCGCTGCCACGGGAACCACCAGACGTTCCCCTTGATAGGCAACCTCTTCTCGATTCCTCTCTTCTATGGGAATCGCATCCCCAGTTTCGAGACTTACATCAAAGGTGCTGGTGGGTGCCGCAACGTAAAACGGAATACGGTGGTAGTGGGCAAGAACCGCGAGCGGATAGGTTCCGATCTTATTCGCAACATCACCATTCCTTGCGATTCGATCCGCGCCAACAATCACCGCATCAATTTTACCGCTGCGCATCAGACCACCCGCCATTGAATCGGTGAGCACGGTAACGGGAACGCCAGCCTGTGATAACTCCCAAGCCGTCAGTCTCGCACCTTGCAAAAGTGGACGCGTTTCATCAGCGAACACTTCGACCTTCTTACCCTCTTCATACAGCTGATAGATTGGTGCTAACGCGGTTCCTCGCGTTGAAGTTGCCAGACCTCCCGCATTGCAGTGCGTCAGAAAACAATGGCAGTTCCGCAAAAGTGATGCGCCTTGAATGCCGATCGATCGACACATTTCACGATCCTCATTGTGGATCGTGATTGCTTCGTGAACTAACGCATCATGCAATTCATGATCACTCGCACACCCTTCCAGTCGGGCTCGCATCCGGTCCAACGCCCAAAATAGATTCACCGCGGTTGGCCGACTAGTTGCTAAGTAATCCATGGCAGCAAGATAAGCATTCCGACAACCTCGCTCTGCTAGGCACACTCCATAGGCCGCAGCAATCCCAATTGCAGGAGCACCTCGAACCACCAATCGATAAATAGCATCATGAACGTGCTCAACAGAATCACAACGAAAGGTAACCACCTCGGCCGGCAGGCGTGTTTGATCAATTAATAAAAGTTGATTGTCAATATACTCGAGTGTCTCGGGGATCATGTCGCTCTCTGTTTTCGGTCACCGCGTATTGATTACCGGCAATGAACCATGGGAAGAATCGATTCTTAAAATCAAGCGTATCACGCATCGTAGAGTGTACAGAAAAGATCGGTGTCAGTGAGGTACACCGGTTTATCACCACTTGCTACGTGGGGAGAATGAACCAACAACGCAGAACTTACAAAGTTATCCTGAATGGTAAGTGATTGGAAACTTCTCTTCCAATGGGTGAGAACACGACATCCATCGAACTTCAGCCGCTAAACTGTCAACTTCGAAGCACAGCGATTCTGTCGCTTCCTTTTTTTGCGTTTATCTTCTTTTGTAATTTTGGAGTTTATGACCGTGTTTCGATTCACTTCTTCCGCTCTTTTACTTTTGGCGATCTGCGCGAACCTAGTTGCACAAGAAGCAAAGGACGACGGAAAACTGAGGATCATCTGTTTTGGAGCCCACCCCGACGACGCAGAATACAAAAGTGGCGGCGTTGCGGCGTTATGGGCTCAGATGGGACACCATGTAAAGTTGGTATCAGTCACCAATGGCGATATAGGTCACTGGGCAATGGCCGGCGGCCCGCTTGCGAAACGTCGCACGGCAGAGTCACTAGAAGTTGCGAAACGCTTGGGAGTTGAATCTGAGGTTTTGGATATCCACGATGGTGAGTTGATGCCAACCTTGGAAAATCGCAAGAAGATCACTCAGCAAATTCGCGAATGGCGAGCGGACATCGTGATTTCTCATCGACCTTGGGACTACCACCCGGACCATCGTTACGTGGGAGTTTTAGTGCAGGATGCTGCCTACATGGTGGCGGTTCCGTTTTTCCTTCCCTCGGTCGAACCACTTAAAAAGAACCCTGTATTTCTCTACTCCAGTGACCGGTTTCAAAAGCCGTACCCTTTCGAGGCGGACATCGCGGTCGACATCGAATCTGTCTTTAACCAAAAAGTCGATGCACTCTCGGCTTTGGTCTCGCAGCATTACGAGGGTGGAGCACTTGGGAGTCAAGAGAAAATGGATCGCGTCCCACCGGCATCTCAACCAGAACTACGACTCAAGTGGTTAGAAGAACGTTGGGAGAATCGCCAAGGTAGTGAAGCGGAAAGGTATCGAAATTCACTAATGAAATGGTACGGAGAAGAAAAAGCGAATCAAATCAAGTTCGCCGAAACGTTCGAAATCTGTGAGTACGGGCGTCAACCCACAGATGACGAGATTCGCGAACTGTTTCCATTTTTACCGGCAAAGTCAAAATAGCTCGATGCTTTACAGGCCTCTCTTAAAGATCTCAAGTTTCGGATTTCTATCATCGTGACGCTCCTTTATTTTGACCCCCTTTGTCTTCAGCATGACACCGGCAAGCATCCTGAAAACGCAACGCGTGTCAGCACGACTGCAGACCACCTTTTGCAAGTTGGGCTAAATGAAAAATGTGAGCGTCCCGTTTGGCAACCGGCCACGCTTGAACAAGTGCAACAAGTGCATCCGCAAGTCTACCTGCAGCAGCTTTCCGATCAATGTAAAAACGATGCTGGAAGAATTGAAGCTGACACGGTTGTATGTTCACGATCGTTTGACGTCGCGTTGCATACCGCTGGAGCCGCGATTGATGCAACGACACGGGTAATCAACGGCGAGCATTCAAACGCCTTCTGCTTAATGCGTCCGCCGGGACATCATGCACTGGCCAATGCTCCAATGGGTTTTTGCTTGCTGAATCATGCCGCGATTGCAGCTAGGCATGCGATCACGCAATGCGAGCTGAATCGAGTCCTAATCGTTGACTGGGATGTTCACCACGGTAATGGAACTCAGGATATTTTTTGGGAAGAGGAAACGGTAGGCTTTTTCTCAATGCACCGATTCCCCTTTTACCCGGGGTCCGGTGAAGCAAGTGAAGTCGGCCAAGGGAAAGGACTCGGAACAACGCTGAACCTGCCTATTCATTTCGGCTCATCGCGTCGTTTGCAATTGGATGCTTTTCGATCTTCACTGGAACGTTTCGCCGATAAAATCCAGCCCGAACTAGTGATCATCAGTGCCGGCTTTGACAGTCATCGCCTTGATCCCGTCGGTTCACTGGGCCTGGAATCTGAAGATTTTATCGAGTTAACCCAAACCGTTCTGAACGTTGCAAAGAGTCATGCGAGGGAGCGAGTGGTCAGTTTACTCGAGGGTGGATATCACCCTCAATCGCTGGCAGAGTCAGTGGCTTGCCATGTGACGACTCTTCTGGAGGCTTAACAATACGGCGACAGTCAAGAAGTCGGAGACGCAGATCGCATACTTGGTTTGTTGATGGCTTCTTGAACCGCGACAATTTTAGACATTTCTCGTGGTCTGATTATCGCTTTGATAAAACTCTTGTTTTGAGGATTTTGGTTGATGTGGACCCGAGAATTCATGATCGCATTGGCAGTCACAGTGACTCTACTAGGTCAGTGGTTTTCGTCATCGCAAGTACTTTTTGCCAGAGAGCAGCCAACGAATCGATCGGCGATTTCAAAACGACCGAATGTCATCGTGATTTTGGCAGATGATCTCGGCTGGAGTGACACCACGCTGTACGGAACCACAAATTTCTACAAAACACCAAACCTACAATCGTTGGCCTCGAGAGGAATAACGTTCACCCGCGCCTACTCCTCGAGCCCTCTTTGCTCGCCGACACGAGCAAGCTTGCTAACGGGAATGAGCCCGGCGCGACACGGGATCACCGCTCCGACCTGCCATCTTCCAGAAGTGATCGCTACTCCTATTGCTCCGTCGATTGCGGAAGCCTCTATTCCAGCGGCGCCCATTCAGTCGGTCACGCGACTTGACCCAAGCCATCTGACACTTGCTGAAATCCTGAAGGCGAATGGTTATGCAACCGGGCATTTTGGCAAGTGGCACCTAGGTCCCGAACCCTACTCACCACTGCAAAATGGATTTGATGTTGACGTTCCTCATTGGGCAGGCCCTGGTCCTGCAGGCAGCTACGTCGCACCTTGGAAGTTCAAGGACTTTGATCATGACCCCTTGGTACCTGATCAACATATTGAAGATCGCATGGCGGCCGAAGCAGTCAAGTTCATCGAACAACATCGCAACGAACCCTTCTTCCTCAATTACTGGATGTTCAGCGTTCACGCTCCGTTCGACGCAAAACGCGATGTCATTGAATCATACCGAGAAAAGGTCCAGCCCGATTATCCTCAGCGCAGCCCAACCTATGCGGCGATGATCGAAAGTATGGACGATGCCGTCGGGACACTGATGCAAACGCTGGATCGACTTGGATTAGCGAATCAAACACTGATCGTTTTTGCATCCGATAACGGAGGCAACATGTACAACGAAGTGGATGGTGTACCACCAACCAGTAATGCGCCATTGCGTGGCGGCAAAGCTACGATTTTCGAGGGTGGAATTCGGGGACCGTGCGTTATCGTCTGGCCTAGCGAAGTTCGCCCGGGCACTCGCTCTGACGAGATGGTGCAGACGACTGATTTTTATCCAACGATCCTAGAAGCCGTGGACTTGGAAATCAATCGCGATCAGCCTTGTGATGGCACAAGTCTACTACCGGTTCTGCGTGGAGGTCATTTAGCTCCACGAGATATTTTCACCTACTTTCCTCATCAACCAAGGGTGCCTGATTGGTTACCGCCATCGGTCAGTGTGCATTCGGATGGATGGAAATTAATTCGTCTTTTTCATGCGGGCAATGAGGGCCAACATCGCTGGAAACTTTACCACCTCGACCAAGATCAAGAGGAACGGAACGATCTCTCCGAATCTCACTTGGACAAAGTGCGGGAACTCGACCAAAAGATCGAGCAGTTTCTTCTAAGGACCAAGGCGGTAGTCCCGCAGAAAAACATTCGCTTCAATCCCACTTTGTATCGGATCGATTTAGAAGGTGTTCCGAATTCCAAAACCACGAACCGAAAATCAAAAAACCAAAAGAACCCACGAGAAAAAGTGATGGGTTGGCGTCCTAATGATCAGGCAAATCTGCTTCGAAACGATCAGGGAATGAAAATCGATTGTTTAGGCGGTGATCCTTACTTGATCCACGATCTTTCTCAGGTTTTACCTGCGGGTGAATACACCGTTAGACTTTTTTTCGCTTCAACCGCGCCAGGTGACGCCCAGTGGTTCTGGTCGCAGCAAGGTCGAATACCACCTTTCAACAAAGACTACAGTGCGACATTCGAAACACGGAAAGATGGAATGCACCGATGGCACGAATTTACCTTCAGGACTGACAAGCCGATTACATCCTTTCGCCTCGATCCAGCGCGTGCGAAGGGTGTCGTTCAACTCAACAAAGTTGAAGTCATCAATCATGAAGGCGCGGCAAGCTACCACTGGCCATAATAGACGCCGGGCAGTTCATCAACGATGAACCAAACGATACGAAGTGCTGACTCGTCGACCTAGCCACACTGAATAAAGTGGCAAAAAAATAATTTGATAGACGCCTGAAAAACATGAAATCATTCACGCTAAACATTGCGAAAAACACGCGATTCTATTCGATCATCCGAACATCGCTGGATACTTTACGTTTGCTCGCACTGGTGATTTTGTGGTTGCCACCGACACTTTTCGCGGCAGAACCTCAAGCAATGACGGCCCTTTTGGCTCAAGCCAAAACGGCCGGCAAAGTCAAACCATTGCTGCCTGCGGGTGACGAGAAAATTGCTCGAGTCAGCCAGGTCGATTCAAATCAAAAAATCTCATTTCGAGATAACTCACCCCAAGGAGATCGAGTAGTCAGCTCCCTGCAAGGCAAAGTCATGTGTGGGTACCAAGGATGGTTCAATTGCGAGGGCGACGGGCGTGGTCTCGGATGGACCCATTGGGCTCGCAATGGCAGGCGAATGATGGCACCAGGTAATGCCACAGTTGATCTATGGCCAAACGTCTCCGAGTTACCCGAGCGGAGTCGATTTCGGACCGGCTTTCGACTGGCCGACGGACGCGCCGCGGAAGTGTTTAGCAGTGCTTCACCAGATGTCGTTGCAATGCATTTCCGCTGGATGCGAGAGTACGGCATTGACGGTGTTTTTTTACAGCGATTCGCTAATGGACTTGATCATGGAAGACTGCAACAACACAAGGATGTCGTTCTTGAACTCGTTCAAAAAGAGTCAGAGGAAAATCAAAGACTTTACTCGGTCATGTACGACCTAAGCGGACTGGGCGAAGGACAGGTCAGTCGAATTTTCGAGGATTGGCGGCAACTCAAAGAGAGAAGAAACATCACGCAAGGAAGTTCGTACCTGCATCATCGAGGTAAGCCACTGGTTGCCATTTGGGGCATAGGCTTTAACGATGGTCGGCGTTACACGTTGAAAGAATGCGAATCCGTCGTTGACGCGTTCAAAGAAGACGGGTGTTCCGTGATGCTTGGAGTTCCCTCGTGGTGGCGAGAAGGAAAGCGTGACGCGACGGATGACCCCAAGTTGCTTGAATTGATTCAAAAAGCAGATGTTGTTTCGCCCTGGTCGGTGGGTCGGTACCAGTCACCCGATCAAGCGATCCGTCATGCCAGCGAAATATGGACAGAAGACGAACGTTGGTGTGACTCGCATCGCATTGATTTTATGCCCGTCGCGTTCCCTGGATTTAGCTGGCATCAATTGAAAGGTGGTGAACTCGACATGATTCCTAGAATGGGTGGTGATTTCCTTTGGTCGCAAGTCTATGGAGCAAGTCAAGCTGGATCAAATATGCTTTACGTTGCGATGTTCGATGAAGTCGATGAGGGGACGGCTATTTTCAAATGCAACCCTAATCCCCCAATCTCTGAACTTGATCAGTTCTTGTCATTGCAAGAGACCCCAGTCGATCATTATCTAAAACTGGTTGGAGAAGCGTCTAAGGGGATGCGTGGTGAAATAGAAATCAAACGGCAGATGCCTCAGTAAATAGTTCGCCGAGTGGTTCGATCAAGACGAAGTCGAGCAGTGCGATTCTTGTCGCGACACCAAGCCTCGCACATGCCAAGAACAATCACGCGAGGCTAAATATATTTCGGATTAAAACGTATTAAAGCCCTGTCGTCACGACCGTCGCAATCCTCCAAATATCTGCGAGAGAATTGAGAAATCCGAGAGCTTTACGAAAGACGGCCATGATTTCGGATGCATCTCTGCAGTTGATCTGAGATACTTGAAATGGTTCGATTATCGAGATCCTCGATTGGCTCAATCGGTCAGCCTTTCCAGCATTGGCACTTGAATTTACCACATGATCGAAATTGGCCGATTTGTGATTTCCCGCTCGCGGCCCGACACACCAACTGTGGCCTTCGATTGCCCGAAAGATTGACAACGGGTTGAAGCCCGCTTTTTCCTCCCTCACCTTTTATATCCCGTGAAGTTACCAGCGTTATCCATCGGCTCCTCGTTGAACGTCACTCGCCTTTTAAGAGATGGGGTAGAGCATTTCTTATCAATCCGGCGATTACTGTCCTGCGCGATGATTTGCGTATTGATCGCCTCGATTGGTCAAGCAGCCGAAGTCAAACAGGTATGGGAGTTTGGCAAAGCGAATCTTGAAGATTGGGTCGACGCTCAAGACTGGGAAGTTAAAGGCGTCGTGCATCATGAAGTGGAGGGACCGCGACCTCCTGAATTCCCGAAGATGGACAAGGAAAACCTTGCGACCCAATTCATCGGCGATGGCTTTCTTGTTCGAAACGACACGGGTGATGATAGTTTCTTTGATTTTGAAAATGGTGATGAGATCACTCTCGAAGCGTGGGTACAGCTGGGCAAAGTGCGTAGCGGTGAATTGATGTATGTAATGGGCAAAGGTCGTAGTAATCAGGCCGAATTTGAAAGGGACAATCAAAACTGGGCGTTGAGAGTTGTCGTCAACGGTGGACTTGCTCAACTCAGCTTTCTCTTTGCGACCGAACGTCAGTCAGATGGATCGCACTGGCATCGCTGGACTTCGAATGAAGGTTTTGGTGCAACCACGGGCTGGCATCACATTGCAATGTGTTACCGGTTTGGTGAACCGGATTCCGCACG
>JADHOA010000150.1 GCA_016779185.1 Rubripirellula sp. | reverse complement strand
GTTGACGCCACTCTGCTTCAAGCCATCCTGTGAATGCGCTCGGGAAAAGCCGGAAGTCAAAATTATCCCCGACACCCTGATTACTTTTTCGGTAATTCGCCAAATGTCGCAGTGCGAAGCTGGCACCGGTACCTGTCGTCTTACTTAGTTCTCCATTAAAGGTTGCGGAATCTGCATCCAAAACAGAAGGCTGACCAAACGCCTGCTGTTGATTGCGAGGAGTGTCGCTTTTCGACCAACTCAATTGCTGGCGATATTGAGCGTCAAAGGCGCTAAGCGCTGCCTCGGTGCCCTGACCGGAAGCTGCGCTGATCCCGGGATCGAAGCTAGTAGTGACCGCCTGTGGTGTAACTCGCGCGTTAAAAGTCGTTCCTGCACGGCGAAGCACCGGTCGATTGGTAAGTGACTGCTGAATTGCATCCTGTAATGACAGCTCAAGCGTCGGCAGTTCCGATGGATCTTCGAAGGAGAATGGCTGATGCGTATTGACGGAGTCACCACTGACTTCCGATACCACCGACTCGACATCGGGATACGTGATACTCAACCCATAATCATCGTGATAAGACGCTTTGGTATCGTGAGGTCCCGCCGGAACCGTTTGTCGAAGCAATCCACAGCCACTGAACATCGCAGGTAAAACGACAAGCATCTTTGTTAATTCCGCCACAAAACGCCGACGGCGATTCACAGAAGCCACTGGTGTGGTTGGGCAGTCATTACTCGGGCTGAAAGCGGAACCGTCTGTAAACGTTCTCTCGAAATTTGGCATGATTGCTGATCATTCCTGCGAAGCTGTGTTTCCGCCCCTGCCGACCCCGTGTCCCTACAGGTACTCCATGTAGAATTACTCTCACATGTGCTATCGGTGTTTCATTCGATAAGATTGGATAAAACACCGACAATCGATCCAAGCGAAATAATCGTCAAATCTTGCCAATCGTTAGATGCTCGCATGAGATGCTAGCACTGAAAACGTGCTTGCAACCATGCAGGCTTTCAGGATCAAAATCGATGCCGCTCAAAGTTGGCTGCAAATGCATTCAAAGCAAGTCGTGGCGTACAAGATCAGTAGCCGAGCGAACAGAATGAAGGCAGGATCTTCCTAGCATCATTTATCTATCTTGCGGCCAACAATCATTCTGCCGCTGTTTGGACAGCCAATATCTCTTAATAGCAAAGCCTGAAGAGTCGGCATCTTTGACTCCCACACCAAACTATATAGGTGCCAGAAAATCGCAGACTTCAAATAAACCAAGTGAATCGCAGGTGCTTCAGATATACTTTGTAAGAGGGCCTCGTCCGGAGTCGAATCGTCCTAACTCGTCAAGTATTCATACACATCCATTATGGGAATTCGTGCATGCATGGCCGATCGCCTCACGAGCGTTTACTTTGCCTTCTAGGTGTCTCGCTGTCATTGACCATCTTTGCGTTGATGAACGCTGCGACCAGCCAATCGCAAGATTTTTCTAGGCACTCTACAGCAAGCCAAACCACGGAGGTTGTCCCGTCTCAAACGCGAACCGAACCCCTGCTTGACTTGCGATTTGATGACCTCGAGAAACTCAATGAAGCGGTGCAACCCTCGATTGTGACCATCAGAGTAAAAGGACGTGATGGAGATGAGCTTTCAATTGGTACGGGCTTTGTTATTTCGGCGGACGGACAAATCGTCACCAACTCTCATGTAATAGGAGAAGGCAGGGCATTTACCGTCGAGCTAGCGAACGGGATGAGACTTCCTGTCTTGTCGATCGAAGCTTGTGACCAACTAATCGATCTGGCGGTTCTTCGTGTCGATGTCCAAAATCAATCACTTAAGCCCCTTAAACTTTCGGAACTCCCGATCTCCCCGGGAATGCAGGTAGCGGGCTTTGGTAACCCGCTTGGACTTCAAAACAGCGTGGTTGCTGGCATCATCTCGGCGGTACGAGAAGTCCAAGGAAGGGAGATGATCCAACTTGCCATGCCAACCCAGCCAGGAAACAGCGGAGGCCCGCTGATGGATATGCGAGGCACAGTTCTTGGGATCATCAATATGAAATCTGCAATTGATGATAATCTTGGCTTCGCAATTCCAGTGAATCAATTAGCCCCAATGCTGAAGGAAACACATCCGGTGCGATACGACCGGTGGGTAACGCTTGGCAGACTTGATCCAAACAAATGGGACATTCTTTTCGGAGCAACTTGGCAACAATCCGGTAGCATCATTACGGCGCGTGGTGTCGGGAAGGGCTTCGGAGGTCGATCGTTATGCCTTAGCAAAGACAATGATTTCCAGCTACCGATGGAAATTGCGGTCGATGTGCGATTGGATGACGAAACTGGCGCCGCGGGCCTTGCCTTCTACGCTGATGGGGAAGATCGCCATTACGGGTTCTATCCCAGTAACGGCAGCCTACGACTCACTTGTTTTAAAGGTCCATCGGTCTATTCTTGGGAAGTCTTAGTTGATTCACCTTCAATGCATTACCGACCTAGGAAATGGAATCGCCTTCGAGTGCGCCTTGAAGAAAATCGATTCCAGTGCTTTATCAATGATGAACTATTCACAGAGTCCACGGATATTCAAATCACTTCAGGTCAAGTTGGCTTGGTCAAGTTTCGCGACACGAATCCAGATTTCAAAAGGTTTGAGGTTGGCCAAGACCTATCATGGCCCGCTCTTACAGATGCTCAAGAAAACCTGATTAGTATTTTGCTAAATGAGTCGCATTCGATCGATGACCTCAACGAAAAGACACTCAGCAATCTTGCAGAATCCAACGATGCGGTCAGTCGTGAACTCGAGAAACGGGCATCCATACTCGAGCTCAAAATCGCACAGATGCGGCGACTTGCTGAGGATGTTCAACTGCAAAGCACACTCAATGCACTTCAAAATATATTTACCGACGAAAACTCGGAGTCACCGTCGCGGTTAGCCCTTGGCGCATTATTGATCGCAAAGCTGGACAACAATGACACGGACCCACGGTCATACCTCGAGAAAATTCAATCAATGGCCGAAGAAATCTGTGCATCGCTACCAGAGGGCGCTGGACCGGAGGAAAAAAGAAGGCTTCTTAACCAATATCTTTTCGATGAAAATGGTTTCCACGGGGGTCGAGCGGAATACTATCATCCCGCCAATAGTCACCTTGATCGAGTTATTGACGATCGAGAGGGATTACCAATTACACTCTCGATCCTCTACATGGAGCTTGGGAAACGAATCGGGTTGGATATCGTTGGAATTGGTCTCCCCGGTCATTTTGTCGTGGAACACAAAGTGGACGAAAACCGAACGGTGCTGATTGATGTTTTTGATCGAGGAAAAGTCTTGTCAAAACAATCGGCCGCTGAACTTGTCTTCAACTCAACCAACCGACCGCTCATTGCAGAAGATCTACAACCGCAGAGTGAAACAGACATATTAATTCGAGTTGTTAATAATCTTTTAGGTTCTGCGCGACGCAACTCTGACACCGAAGCCTATAGGAGGTACTGCGAAGCGATGGTGTCGATTCGCCCAGAGGATCCTGAAGCACGAATTATGCGGTCACAAGCAAGAGCAATTACCAAGCGGTTTAGCGGGGCAATTGAGGACGTGGACTGGCTGATCGAGCGAATTCCTGAGGGCCCTAATCAAGAGCAAGCAATTCGCTTGAAAGATTCGCTTATTGCGGATCAACAACAAGAAAACTCCATCCATGAATGAATGATCCTGTTGAGTCGATTATCGATATTGACCGGGAGATTGAGTCATAACAAAAAAAAACTCTCGAACATCATCATGTTCAAGAGCCTTTTTTCATGTCAGCGGAGGGCACGGGACTCGAACCCGCAACCCCTTGCGGGGCAATTGATTTCGAATCAACCTCCTCACCAATTCGGATACCCTCCGGGGCTGATATTGTTCTCTAGTGATGAACAATTCGTCAAGCCGCTTGATTGTGCCTTGAATCACAAGAATTCCCAGTCCGAATCATTGAATTCTGACTCCTGTGTTCAGAAATTTACCGAGGGAACCCATTCTTCGGTTTGAATGGCAAAATCAGACTGCCTTAATGCTTGTGGATCGTCTGAAAACTGAACTCACGAAGCCATTTTTCCCACTGGTGCGCCTCTTCATGGCTATCAAGTCGTAATTGGCGCCACTGGGGACAGCGATATTGCACATCGACGTGACCGCTGTGCTGACTCTTTTTTACCTCACAGCCAAGTTTGGTCAGCGTTTTTACGATTGTTTCAGCTTTCCCTGCATCGTGGACGTGCTTTGCCTTCCAAGTCGGCAACTGATAGCGAACCAATTCCTCCCCGAAGCACAAAGCAGGCAGAAACAAGAGCAAAGACGCTAGAAAAATCCGGTTCATTCCAGTCCCATGTTTTCGAAAATCGGTGTGCAGACGCTTATCTTAAGATCGCCCCCACGGCGAGTCCTAATCACTTAATCCTGATTCAGCGGTGGTAGTCAAATTCCACCACCACCGTCAAGCTGTTTCAGTCGGTATTACATTCAACCGCTCCATGTTTCCCTGCGGATTTCCCGCCGGTTGTCAAATCCTCCCGTCAAGCCGACAATTCTCCGGTGATAGCGAACCCGCCCACCAAAAACCTTAGGTGAACTTCATCCAGCTTGGCTCCGCAGTGCGATGAAATGGCTTCGTTGTTGCCACAACGGGAAGTTCGTGAGGATCACAACTGAATGCAGCAGTGGCCTTAATGCAGCTAAATTGCACAACTAGAAGCGTCAATTGTGCCCCCTAATTCCTTGGCCGAGGGATCATCTCCCGCTTGATAAAAATGATGCAGACGCGTCCACCTGAAAGAAAATCGAATCGAAGAGCACATTGATCATGAGTCAAGATAACCAGAACAACGCCGAAGAGCCTTCCGTCGATTCCGACTCAAAAGATCCTCGCGTGGCACGTCGGGAAAAAATGCGTCAGATCGTGGCAAAAGGTATCGACCCATTTGGCAGTAGATATGACGACCGCACGATGATGGGACGCTGCCACGAGCTAGCATCTGAGATTCGTTGGGTGCAAGCCGACGGCACCGAGGTCGAACTACCGGATTTCGATGACCCGCAATTGGATTACCGACAATGGAAGGCGGATCACAGCCCCGGGTCAGAGAACGGCCCAACCGTCCGAGTCGCCGGACGAATCATGCTCTCCCGTGGCCAAGGCAAACTATTCTTCCTCACGCTGAAAGACTGGACAGGTGAGATTCAAATTTTTGTTGGTCAGAAACAGGTTGGCGATGACGACTTTGAATTGGCGAAACTATTTGATCTCGGTGATTTAGTCGCAGCCGAAGGTCGCCTTGGTCGTACAAACACCGGCGAACTAACCGTCTTTGCCGAAAAACTTACGTTTCAAACAAAAATGTTGGAACCGCCGCCCGACAAACATGCCGGGCTGACGAACCAAGATCTAAAACAGCGTATGCGTTATGCCGACTTAGCTTTTAACGATGGAGTCATTGAAACATTTCTTAATCGAACCAAAATCGTCAAATCGGTTCGAAACACGCTCGATCTTCAAGGTTTTTGTGAAGTGGAAGGTCCCACACTTCACACCGTTGCAGGAGGCGCTGCGGCAAGACCGTTTGCGACCCATCACAATGCACTTGACATGCCGTTGACGATGCGAATCGCATTGGAACTGCATCTCAAACGACTTATGGTCGGTGGAATGGAACGCGTTTATGAACTCGGACGCGTGTACCGTAACGAGGGAATCAGCCCCAAGCATAACCCCGAATTCACAATGCTTGAGTGTTATCAAGCTTATGGGGATTATCACTCAATGATGGATCTAACTGAACAAATCATAGTTCAGGCAATCGAGGCCATCGGTGGTGGGTTCGTACGAGAATACGATGGCCACCAAGTTGACTTTACTCCGCCGTTTAAGCGAGCAACTTATGCCGAGCTATTCCAGCAGGCTACTGGAATAGCTCCACAAGACGAAGACGCTGTTCTCGGTTTGGCAAAAGATTTGAAACTGGAAACCGAAAACCGACACCTCGATGTCATCCGGAACGAAATTTTCGAAGAAAAAGTTGAAGATTCACTGCAAGGCCCAATCTTTGTCATCGATTATCCGGCTAGCATCTGCCCGCTCACCAAACGGAAACGGGACAACCCAGAAATTGCGGAGAGATTTGAGTTATTCGTTCTGGGTATGGAACTTGCCAATGCCTACACCGAATTAAACGATCCCGATCTGCAACAAGAACTTTTCGAGACACAACTGCAAGGACTCGACGAGGAAGAGTCGATGGCCAAAATGGACCACGACTTCATTCGTGCACTCAGGTACGCGATGCCACCCGCAGGTGGACTTGGCGTTGGGATTGACCGGCTAGTCATGCTATTGACCGGAAAAAAATCGATTCGCGATATTATCCTATTCCCGCTTCAGCGTCCGGAGACATGAGCATCCGTATCCTCAGGGGTCTTGAAAACCTTCCTGCTTTGATAGCAAGCCAACGTCGCCATTTTATTGGCTTGCTAACCAGTTTCGCTTGTAGAATTGCCAACCGATTGTTGGGGCGCCGTTGGCATAGCAGCCTTATCGATCCCTGCATAAAAACCAAGGCATCGCCATGGACGAGGCTGAAAAGGATGCAAAATGCGGTTTACGCTGATTCCCGTAGTTTCCTAGACTTCGCACTTAGAACTATCTCGCCGTGGTTTTCAATCGACCACGGTTCATGCGAAGGACCGATTCATGTATCGTTGGCTACTCTGTTTCCGTTATCTCCGGACCCGATACATTGCGCTGGCTTCAATTATTAGCGTCACACTAGGTGTAGCGACATTGATCGTCGTCAACAGCGTGATGGCTGGCTTTTCAGCAGAAATGCATGAGCGACTTCACGGACTAGCCTCTGACATCTTGATCGAATGTCACCTGGCAGAAGGCATGCCAGATCCGGAAGCGCATATCAATCAAATCATGGAAACGGTGGGCGACCAAGTCGCTGGACACTCCGCGAGTGTCCACGTTCCGGCGATGTTAGGAATTGATTTCAATGGTCAGCTGATCACGAGGCATGTCAATTTTGTAGGCCTCGATGCTAGAACTTATGACCAAGTGAGCGAGTTCGGCCGTTACTTATTGCACCCTGAAAACCAACAGCAGGTGAGCTTTGATCTTCGTGAAGGTGGATACGCTCCTAGCCGAGATCAATTCCCACCATCGGGCTGGGACTATCGCCGCGCAAGAGTTGCCTACGAAAAAGCGTTGGACGAAGAGCGTGTGAAGAGACAGGCGGTGTCTGGCACGACCGCCATTGCAGGTAACGATCCAAACGCACCCTCTTCCAATCAGCCGACATTTCAAATCACAGCCCCATCAGAACTCTTCGCTGAAAGCGAAGAAAGCGAGTTCGCGAAGGAGTTTGACGCGAGCAACGAACAATTTCCTGGAATCGTTCTAGGTATTTCAACGTGTAGCACGCGTTTTCGAGATTCCAATAATGAAGTGCAGGATCACTATTATTGTCGCCCCGGAGACGATGTTCGAATGATGTTTCCCAATGCATCGGACAACGCAAAGGTGGTGAATCAAAAATTCACTGTTGTGGATTTATATGAGTCTGGAATGAGCGAGTACGACAGCACTTTCGCCTTCTGCAGACTTGACCAACTGCAGGAATTTCGCGGAATGATTGATCCCGCGACAGGTGTGAAGAGCGTCACCACCATTCAACTTAAATTAATTGAGGGCGCGGACCTCAATGCAGTTCGTGATGCTTTGAGACGTCGCTTTCCAGCCGACATCTACGCCTACAACATTCAAACATGGCGTGACATGCAAGGCCCGCTTCTTGCAGCGGTGCGTCTTGAGACAACCATCCTCAACATCCTTCTGTTCTTGATCATTGCTGTCGCGGGTTTTGGAATCCTAGCAACTTTTTTCATGATCGTTGTCGAAAAGACCCGCGACATTGGCACCCTAAAAGCGTTAGGAGCATCAGGTCGAGGAGTAATGAGTATCTTCCTCAGCTATGGCCTACTCTTGGGATTTGTGGGCAGTGGAGCAGGGTTAGTCGGTGGCTTGTTGTTTGTGCAAAATATTAATCGAATCGCGGGGGTAATTGAAAAAATCACCGGCCAAGAAGTCTTTGACCCGACGGTTTACTACTTCAATGAAATCCCAACCATCATCAATCCGTTTACACTGACGTGGGTGATGCTAGGGGCAATGGGTATCGCGGTAGTTGCTAGTGTTCTACCGGCAATCCGAGCTGCGAGAATGCATCCGGTGAACTCACTTCGGTTTGAATAACCATCGCAATCGATTATGAATCATCATAAATAATGACACCGAATCTCTCGGGATTTCAGTCAAAGGTTTTCCGTCAAAACTTGCTCATGCCGATCAATGAAGATCGTGCAACTAACCAAAAGTTGATTTCGAAATGAATTCAGAGATCGTGCTCGAAGCCAAACAGCTAAAAAAGAGCTACCACAAGGACCGAATTGAGGTGCCAGTCCTGCGTGGCGTTGATCTGCAGGTACAAAGAGGCTTAGTAACTGCTTTGGTGGGTCGAAGCGGAAGCGGTAAAAGCACCCTGATGCACCTACTTGCTGCACTCGATCATCCTGATGACGGTGAGATCTTTTTCTGTGGCGAACCGATTCACAACGCAAGTCGCAAGCGTCGCGACGCGTATAGGAATCAGAACCTGGGAATCATTTTCCAGTTTTATCATCTCCTACCAGAGCTCTCTGCAATCGAGAACGTTCTCGCGCCCTTAATGATCAGCCAAAGCGTTCTTACCTATTTTAAAAACCGCAAGGCAGCCAAACGCCATGCAGAGTTGATGCTTGATCGCGTTGGACTGCTACATCGCGCAACGCACAAGCCAAGTGAAATGAGTGGCGGAGAGATGCAGCGAGCAGCAATCGCCCGTGCCTTAATGACCAAACCATCGTTGCTCCTTGCGGATGAACCCACCGGAAACCTAGATACAGACACCGGTCGAGAAATCCTATCTCTTTTGAATACCTTTAATTGCGACGATGGCTTGAGCATTCTAATGATCACCCATGATGACACGATTGCGGAAAATGCAAATCAGTGCTATCGAATGCATGATGGTCAGTTAGCGACGGATCCCGCAAAACTGCACGTTGCCTAAACTTCATCGGCAAGGAAAACGCCACGAAGTCATCTTTGCGATGCGGTGGTCTCAGCGTTTCATCGCTTTTAATGCATCAGCGTACACGGCCCCAGGCAAGCAGCCCTATCATTCGACTTCACATCATGCAATCTGCGCAAGTCGCCGCTGCATGCCCGCCATTTTCAAAGAATTTCCAGCAGGATTCTGCTTCAAAATC
>JADHOA010000149.1 GCA_016779185.1 Rubripirellula sp. | reverse complement strand
AGTGCGATGAAAGCTCTTTGCGAATAATGCTCAGTGCGAATAAGGTTCAGTGCGAATAAGGTTCAGTGCGAATAAGGTTCAGTGCGAATAAGGCTCAGTGCGATGTTGAACTTCGTCGAAAGCATGTAGCAAAAGCCCCTCGTCGCTCTTGAATCAGCTAATATCTCCGACCGATGCGGATTGGTTGAGTTCTTCACCTAAAGACTAAACGCCAATGTTCCGGAAGATATCGATCACCAACGGTAAAGACCGGTCGGCGATGACCAAAACCTGAGAAGCAACGTTTTAACACTTTCGAACAAACAATGACGACCGAACCATTCTTAACTATAAAACAGCGGAAAAGAATGCATCGCAACGAACATCGCTCCACAGGTCTTCAATTGCCACGCTTCGCATCACCATGTAGTCGCAACATCGCGAACATTGCATGTCGCTTGCTAGTGGCTTGCGTCACACTGTGCGCCGCTTCTGCAACGGCAGAAACAAATGTGCGCGGCGTCTACCTAACCGAAATCCAGCCGATACTTTCCGAGAACTGCTTCCAGTGCCACGGGACAGACGAAGGTTCACGAGAAGGGGGACTGCGGCTTGATATGCGCGAGTTGGCGTTAAGGGGCGGCGACTCGGGCAACCCGGCAATTACGCCAAAAAATCCAGAAGAAAGTGAATTACTAAAACGACTAGTTACGCAGGACCCCTCGGAGAGAATGCCTCCCAGTCCCGATCACCCGGCATTAT
Organism: Rubripirellula sp.; assembly: GCA_016779185.1. Taxonomy (GTDB): domain Bacteria; phylum Planctomycetota; class Planctomycetia; order Pirellulales; family Pirellulaceae; genus Rubripirellula. Next base: position 8,647 of record JADHOA010000149.1, on the reverse strand, counting down.
CCAACGCAGAGATTGAACAGATTCGATCGTGGATTGAATCCGGAGCGGTCTACGAACCCCACTGGTCATTCGTGGCACCTGAAAAGGTAAAGCTATCGGGTGAATCCGACGAACATCCAATCGATCAAATTATCGCAATGCAACAAAAGGCTGTTGGACTGCAGCGATCACCTCCAGCGTCAGACCATGCATTATGTCGCCGTTTGTACCTCGACATTATCGGGCTTCCTCCGAGCCCGCAAGAGCTCCATGATTTCTCAAAAGTAGGCATCAAAGAAACCATCAAAGAACTTTTGGCGAGCCCTAGATACGGCGAAAAATGGGCGAGACATTGGATGGATGTTGCACGCTACTCAGACACAAATGGCTACGAAAAAGACCTGCGTCGTGAACAATGGATTTGGAGAGACTGGGTAATCAAAGCGATCAACCGAGATCTGCCTTTCGACGATTTTATCATCGAGCAGCTGGCGGGGGATCTTTTACCAAATGCCTCGCAAGAGCAAAAAATTGCGACGGGATTTCTTCGCAACAGCATGCTGAACGAAGAGGGAGCGATTATCCCAGAGCAATTTCGAATGTTTGAAATGTTTGATCGCATCGACTGCATCGGGAAAGCGGTTTTAGGGATGACTCCCCAGTGCGCCCAGTGCCACAGTCATAAGTACGATCCCATCAGCATGACCGAATACTACGGACTCTTTGCATTTCTAAATAACAGCTACGAGGCAAAGAGCTGGATTTACACCGATGAACAACAATTGAAAATCAAAAACCTCAAAAGTGAAATCGCAAAAACGGAAGAGCAAATCAAAAAACAAGTCGATGGTTGGGAAGCAAAGCTCAACGAATTTGAGCAGAAAACAAATGCCGAACTATCAACATGGAAACCAATTCGATTTCACGACATGAATAGCGTCAGCGGACTGAACCATCCGGTGCACGAGCCAGATGATGATTCGATTTTGATGCTTGGCCACACCAGCGCAGATGTCTATTTCATTTCGAGACCAGAGATCACCGAGCCGGTCACCGGTATTCAGCTAGAAGCCTTGACTCATCTTGACCTCCCGTTTGCGGGGCCAGGTCGCAGCGATGTCGGGGGATGGGCGGTGCGAGAATTTGAAGTCTTTACTCGTCCCGCTCCCGACGCCGATTGGGAAAAACGAACACTCGCAAATCCCACCGCAGACTACTCCGAACCTGATCAACCCCAAGATGGCGGCAAAAAAGCCGTTGGACCGGTTGCGTATCTGATTGACGGAAATAATGAAACTCAGTGGAAAGCAGACCGCGGCTTGGGGCAACGAAACACTCCATCCGTCGCCGTCATGCAATTTGCCGAACCAATGACTCTTCCTAAAACTGGGGAGCTAAAAGTTGTCATGAGGATGAGCGATATGCTTGGCTGCTGTCGCATCAGTCTCACAACGACCCCTTCTCCCAAAGTGCCCCCGGTAGCTTACGAGGCGGTTTTAGCGATGAGGACTAAACCGGAGAATCGCACCCAAAACGAACAAGCGGCAGTCTTCACAGCGTGGCGTCTACAAGAGGCCGCTGCCCAACAAGCGAATCAAGCCATCGACGCATTGTGGAAACAATTTCCAAACGCACTAACATCCGTCTTGCACTTCAATGAGCGAAGCGGAACAAAAAATCGAGTCACGCATCTTTTGATGCGTGGCAATTGGGATCAACCCCAACAGATCGTTCAACCTCATACACCGGATTTCCTGCACCCCATCGATCAAAGCCATGAAGTCCCACCTCGACTTCGTTTTGCTCGCTGGCTTGTTGACACTCGCTCACCCCTAACTGCTCGTGTCGCAGTCAACCGTATCTGGCAACAGATCTTTGGTATCGGGTTAGTGGAGACGACCGACGATCTTGGAACGCGGACGCAGCCGCCTCTTCAGCAAGATCTACTCGACTGGTTGGCTGTAGACTTCATGGAAAATGGCTGGAGCCGCAAACATCTTTTGCAGACGATTTTTACGAGCGAAACCTATCAAAAAGTATCCAGAACGAACGCTAAGAATTTCGAAGACGATCCCACAAATGCTTTCTTGGCACGCGGCCCACGTTTCCGAGCCGACGCGGAGGTAATTCGCGATATCGCCTTAACGGTTTCAGGGTTGATGCACCATCAAATCGGGGGTCCTTCGGTGATTCCTCCCGTCCCGCAGAATGTTCTCGATTACAACTATGTCTATCCTAGCTACTGGACGCCCGCTACAGGTCCGCAGCGATACCGTCGCGCTGTTTACAGTTTTCGCAAACGATCGATGCCGGATCCATCCATGTCTAGCCTTGATGCGCCCAATGCAGATACGTCGTGTGTTCGCCGAGTAAGATCCAACACGGCACTCGGAGCCTTAACGACACTCAACGAGCCAATCTTTGTTGAAGCGTCGCGAGCTTTTGCACTCCGCGTTCTACGTGAATCACCAATGAATGACCTGGAACGCGTCCGATACGCTTATCTGCTTTGTGCTGCTCGCACACCAAACCAGGCAGAAGAACAAAGTGTGCTTGAACTACTTGCACTGCAAAGAAAAAGAATCGCCGATGGTTGGCTAGACGCTCGCACGATCACCACCGGTAAAGCGGATCAACTGCCTGATTTACCAGCAGAAGTGACGCCTCAGGACGCCGCAGCCTGGACCGTCACGGCTCGCGTCCTGCTAAATCTCGATGAAACCATCTCAAAAAACTAAAAAGCAGCCATGAATTTTAGATTCTCAGAAGAACAAAACCTGACCACTCAACGTCGCTGTTTTTTCAAGGAGTGCGGGCTTGGAATTGCCGGCATGGCCGCCGGCTCGCTAATGTTTCCTGAGGCCGGTTCCGTGCGTGGAACCGAGATTACGTCGAGTAAAAACCCTCTCGCACCAAAGCTTCCACACTTTGCACCAAAAGCAAAACGCGTGATCTATCTTTTTCACGCGGGAGCACCAAGCCAACTCGAACTTTTTGACCCTAAACCCGAATTATCCAAACGGGATGGACAACTGCCACCGGCAGAACTGCTCGATGGATATCGTGCCGCATTCATTGACCCAAATTCCGCTTTACTAGGATCGAAATACAATTTCTCGCCGCAAGGTGATTGCGGGATGGAACTCAGCGAACTGCTACCCAATACTTCAAAAATCGCTGATGACATTTGCCTCATTCGATCGATGCAAACGGATGCAGTCAATCATGCTCCGGGTCAAATCATGATGAATACCGGCTCGCAACAATTTGGTCGTCCAAGCTTTGGCTCATGGACTCTCTATGGACTTGGAAGTGAAGCAAATAACTTACCTGGTTTTGTCGTGCTGACATCCGCCAAAGGCACCAGCGGCGGAGCGAGCAATTACGGATGTGGTTTCTTGCCAACCCTTTATGGAGGCACACCGTTTCGAAGCGTTGGTGATCCAGTCTTGTATTTATCCAATCCACCCGGAGTGGATGCGATCGCCCAAAGAGACAGTCTCAATACGCTCCGTCAATTAAATGAATCGTCTGAAAGTTTTTTTGGAGATCCAGAAATCTCCTCCCGAATCCAAAGCTACGAACTCGCCTATCAGTTGCAAACCAGTGCACCCGAGCTCATGGACCTTTCAAAGGAATCCAAAGAAACACTTGATCTCTACGGAATCAAGGACGCGAATGAAGCAAGCTATGCAAGGAATTGTCTTCTCGCACGTCGATTAATTGAACGGGACGTTCGCTTCGTTCAGCTTTTTCATGAAGCTTGGGATCAACACGGGAATCTTAAGGCTGCAATTAAAACGAACACCGAAGATACCGACCGAGCCAGTGCCGCCTTGGTCTTGGATCTCAAGCAGCGAGGGCTACTCAACGACACAATCGTGATATGGGGAGGCGAATTTGGACGCACTCCGATGGTTCAAGGGGGTAACGATGGACGCGACCACCATAATCGATCTTTTAGTATCTGGATCGCAGGGGGGGGGATCCGTGGCGGACATGTTCACGGAGAAACTGACGAACTCGGATTCAACGTGTCGCAAGATCCTGTTCATGTGCATGACTTGAATGCAACCCTGTTACACCTACTAGGGATGGATCATGAGCGGCTGACCTATCGATTTCAGGGCAGAGACTTTCGGCTCACTGATGTCCATGGCAAAGTAGTATCTCAAATACTTGCTTAGAAATCGTAGCAAGTAAAAAATAACATACCATGTATTCAACAAAAAACCGCGGCAACGAATCGTCTTCGCGGCCGCGGTTCTCAGGCATGAATGTTTTCGATCAGGACTAGCGTTTTGTTGAACGACTCGCCTCTGCTTTCTTAGTTTCATATTGAACTTTACGGTCAACAATCTGATCAATGCGGGCGGAATCCACAACGAAGAATTGTGGATCGTCGATGACAAAAGGCGTCGACCAAGTTCTACCATCATTGCGATTGCAGATATTGAAGAAAAAGGATGTCACACGTTCAGCTTCGTAGCCGTAAGGAAATTGACTCACCATCAGATCTTGAGGTCGCAAATTCTCGACGCCCTGTCGGGCGAAATAATGGATTTGACCATCTGCGCTAACGGACATCCCGAACGTCCACCAACCGAATTGATCTGCAGGTATTTCCTTCACGGGAAAATCATGCCCAAGTGAGTTGGCTCGCACCTTGATCAGAACCGCATCTTTTTCGACCCCTCGAGTCGTCTTACTTCGGAAATGAACCCAGATTCCGGGCCAGTAAGGTTCGTTTTGCAACGAGGTTCCTACCGAGAAAAGTCCCTGCCTCGGCTTCTCTGCCGTTGTCCTCACTCCCAGTCGCATCCCAAAGTGTGGTCCCGTACGATCTTCCCAAACATCGGGATGAGGCAAGTAAAGTCTCACGAGGCAGTTTGGCATCTCGCTTGCGCGAATTGAGGAGCCAAGACGTGTCGACACATTCAATATCAGATCGTCTTGCTGAACGTCATACGACTGCTCGCCAGGTACTCCTGAATGCATGGTGGTGATCTGCAAAGCGTGTTCGCTACCGGGCAATCCATTAGAAGGCGTTGGAATAATCATCAATGAATCAGGCTGGCCTCGCTCAGGCCCTTCTGACCACCGCCGATTCGTCGAGTAGGCGAACGGTCCGTAAGTTCTCTCGTTTTGCTCGCGAGAACTTTTCGGCATGTTATGAACGAAATTCCATTGAGGATCTTCAAAGTCGTCTCCCACGTATGCAATCTCTTTCCCCGATCCTGGAACTGGAATCTGTATCGGTAAAGGTGCAAATTGGTTTCGACCAAGTGCAGCTTGGTTGCGGGCGTACATTGATGACTGAGCCGAAGCGGTCGCAAACTGCATCAACACCGCTACCGCCAAGATAAAAAAACGCTCAATAAATTTTGATGTTAGGACGTGCATCAGAATCAGTTGGGGTGTGTGGGAGGTGCCGTCAAATTCAGACGGTTACCCCAACTGATCGGTTGCTCGAAGAAATCAATCCAATGCGGCGTTGTGACGAGTCAATGATTCGTCGGCGACGAGGAGCAAACACGAATCAATCGTCAAAACCGGACCTAGCAAGATTCCGCTCATACCAATCCTGATGAACATCAGTTTGGCTGGTTTCAAGGCCCTGCACGCCATGGATCGTAAACCTGAGCGGCCGAGATATTTGACAAGAAAAGTCCACATGAAGAAAAGTGGTGTTTTCACATCACGAGAAGGTGTACCCAGCGCAATAACGGTGGAACACGCCCAAAAAAACAACTTCAATCAAAGATCACCCTCGGCGATGACCTCACGACCATTCCTTGTTCCGAGAGCATGCCACACCTTGCGATCGATCGAATCAGTGATTGCCCGCACCGATCCATCGACAAGAGCGGTTTGAACAAGGCCAACATGATGGCTTCGAGATGTGATCATCGCATAGGTTGGCTGTCCCGCGAAACCATTCTTCCCCTCTTGCCACGAGTTGTAATCCATCTCCTCATAGACCGCGCCGTTTCTGGTGTAACGGACTTTTTGGTTCGGTGTCAGGGTAACGGTGATCCCTGTGTGGTGAACCCTCCCATCCGGCCATTCTGTATGCCCAGTATCCTTAAACTGTGCGCCACTGGCGACGATTGCTTCCGCTTCTTCAATACTCGTTGGCATCTGACTAGTAGGTGGACCGCCATTGCGAGTATATGGCGTCCAAGCTTTCACTTCAGAAATTAAAAGTGTATTAGATGCTCCATCTAGGCAGTCGCGAAAACTCAAAAAGGAGTCTGGATAGAACATCCCATCCCCGCCCTTTCGACTCTTCGGATCGTAGACAAACCAAGTCCCAAAATTAAATCCATAATTAGTTGGATAAAGCGAGGGACGTTGATCATCGAAAACTCTGATCAATCCACTACCTGGATCACTTGGGCAATAGTAGGGTTCAATCTGAACGCCGTCGATCACTTGTTGATCATCCCACGCACTTGACAAGTCGACACGACCATACAGACCACCCTGTTCAAGCATGGGAAGAATTCTTCCGTGAACACCCCAAGAGCCGTTATTCCCGGTCGACTGCACGGACAAATCCAAGGTCGCGGAGGCAGGAAATTTGCGAAAAACACTTTGGTAATTATGACACGCCAACGCGACTTGCTTTAGATGATTGAAGCAAGATGACCGTCGGGCTGCTTCTCGTGCCTGTTGAACTGCCGGCAACAACAAGCCGACCATGATTCCAATAATTGCGATGACAACCAACAGCTCAACAAGCGTAAAACCTTCTCGAGTTCGCGAATTCCCCAACAAGTTATGGCTCCGACTTCGGAAAAAAAACGAGGTTTGATAAGCGAACATTTCTGGCAGTTTATTCCCGAAGCGGCTTAACCAAACCGTAGTTTTAAAAATTAATACGAATCAACTCGCCGGACAACGGTTGCGTCTAATCCATCGCTCTCGCTCAGAACTTTGACATTGGCCGACCGGAATCGGCTGTCGCGTTACCGTAAAAATTCTAACCTCCGTATGCTTCAGCATATTTAATGCCAAAGCAGTCAGAATGACCGATACTGAATTTCACTTATGTTTTCGCCAAAGTACCTTCCATGTTTCCCGAACCACCGGCTTGGCCTGACCAATCATCCGCCAGAAGTGGAGAGATATCCGCCATCTACAGCCTGAGTGACATCGCGAGTGACTCAGGTGTATGTTGGAGAGGAAAACTCACGAAGAATCATTTCTAACGACCGGCAAATAACACTGTGCCAAAAGCAAACTTACGAATCCGAATTATCTCGCCACTGATCGTGGTCGCGGCAATCGCTTCGATCCTTGTGGCAATTTCTTCTTGGAAATTTGGAAAAGAGCGGATCGAGGGTGAACTATCGCGACGATTTACAACGATCAAACAAACCGTCAACCGTGCCAACTTTCCTCTGACTGACTCAGTTCTCTCCACCCTTGCAGAACTCACCGACACCGAGTGGCTAACACTCGATATTGATGGGAACTTGCGATCTTCAACAATCACCTTAAGCCCAGAGCAGTGGAAACCAGAGCAGTGGAAACCAGAGCAGTGGAAGCTTGCGTCTTCAACGATCCTTCCGCAAACAGGTCTAACGCGGAACCCAGCAAATCAAACGTTCGAAGATAATCCCCCGCGTCTGGTTTCGGACTTAGCGAATCGCCGATGGCTCGTGAGAACTTTTTTTCGCGAAACGGATTCATTGAACAACGGAAACGCGACCATTGTTGCCATCCTATTTGACCACGAAAAAATCCGGTCGGCCAGCGAACGAGCAGCGTTGCTACCACTCCTTACCGGTCTGTCTACGATTGCTTCGATCACTCTGGTGATACTATTCATCACTTCGCGACTTATCAATCGGATACAACGGCTTCAATCGCAAGTAGAAATCATTTCCAGCGGCAACTTTCAATCACGACTCTCCGACGAAGCGGATGACGAAATTGGTGGACTTGCTCGCTCCGTCAATCAAATGGCTTCGCAACTGAACCAACTTTGGAAACAGATACATCAGCAACAGCGATCAAAACTTCTCCATCAAGTCGCGAGTGGCATCGCACACCAACTGAGAAACACACTTACGGGTGCGAAAATTGCAATGGAAATTCATGCCAAATCATGTGATCGTGCGAATGACGAAGAAGTTTCTGTGGCTTTACATCAACTTGAAATTGCAGAAAGCTACGTCAAACGGCTTACGCTGGTTGGATCAGGACCTCAGCAACCGGCGGAGCCCCGAAAAGTTATCGCGTGCCTTAATGATCTCAAATCTACGCATCGATCAGTCGCTGAACACTTACAGGTTGACCTATCGTGGCGAACAGAAAACATCGGCGACAACCTTGTCGTTTTGAACGGTAGTTTATTCGTCGATGCGATCTCCAACTTAATACTCAATGCAATTCAAGCGAGTCAACGAGTGGTCGTCTCGAGTCAATCAATTGATCAAAACCAGCTCGAAATTGAAGTAATTGACTATGGCGAGGGAATCCCTGAAGCTATCCACGATGAAGTATTCGAACCCTTTAGCACAACGAAACCGGAAGGCATGGGATTAGGCTTGGCACTTGTCAAACAAGCAGCGGAACAATTGAAAGGGAACGTCACTTATAACCGCTATGGTGACTACACTGTTTTCCGTTTTCAATGTCGATGCGAGTATGCCTAACC
>JADHOA010000148.1 GCA_016779185.1 Rubripirellula sp. | reverse complement strand
AGGATTTTGACGGCTCGCAAATATGGCTGCAATTTGGCGATATCTCTCGGCAAACAGACATCGATTATTTCCGCATCAATCTCACGCCCACCTATGATGGGCCGATGAGTATTGGAGTCAAAACAGCTGGGCTGAGTGTAGCTGATTTGACTGCAAATCTAAGAGATCGTGATGGAAACATTCTTCGAACGGTTGATGTGGCGTTTGATGGTGGCTGGGGCGTGATGACGATTAACGCTAAGGATGTCGACGAGCGTGTTTACCTCGAGGTCAAAGCCAATGATTCGAGTCCGCTTGGCGTCGGCGGCTATGGTGTGTTGGTGGCTAGGCCTGATGTGTTTGAAAGTCAAACGGATTTGATCGATAACTGGTCTGCTGACGCTTATCAATGGCATCAAAACAGTCGGTTCGGCGATCGAGGATATTCCTATCGACACGGCGACGCAATCGGCGGCAGCATTTGGTCACTCGCCGATGAGCTGATCGAGGGACTCGAAGCGGTTGACGTTAGCCCCATGATCAGTACTCCAACTCGAACCGTTTACACGGCGGTAGGCGAAATCGTAGGACTCGACGAAATCGATCAGTATACGATTGAAATTCCACGGGAGATCGGCGAAGGAATGTGCTTGAAAATCGAGATTCACTCACTCGATCGGTACGGAATCGTTCCAGACTTAAAGATTGAATCGTTGAGCGGACGACCGCTAACGGCGATAACAACATCTCGCGGATATGGCATCACGCAGGTAATGGTTGGTGTTCCTGCTGCGGGTGAACGCTTTTTGGTAAAGGTTGCGGGGGACTCCGTAGCAGAATCGTTCCGAGTCGGACGCTATGCATTCCATGCGGAACTGGCACACCATCAATACTCTGGAATGAACCTGATTGATGCCGTGCTAACTAACGAGACTCAAGCCGCTCTATCGACTTTTGAACTCTCTCGTACACAGGTTGCGAAATTTAATCTGATCAATGCAACGAACCAAATTGCTGCAAAGGCAGAGAACGCGGCAATTGTCTTTGAAATCTATGATCAGCAACTCAGTCACATCAAGGCATTTTCGAGTCCAATCGATGATCTTCGTAGCCTGCCAAGTGTTATCCTGCCGAAAGGGGTTTATCACACTAGGGTTTCACTTGCTTATGATGGCTCGGAAGCCATCGCTGTTAGTTCTAAGGTAACGGGCGAGTTTTTGGGTGATCCAATCGGTCCACTCGCGCCACCCCTTATTCAGGATCCGTTGTTGGAGGTGATTGTCGGTGATTCGCTTGCGTTGCCTACTTCTCCCGAGACTGATAGCCCGGTGGTTGTCTATCCTGAACCAATCGTGACGATTCCCGCTACGGTCTGGTCGGATCCGTTTAACATGGGTGACGATTGGTACTGGGGCAGTGAGGTATTGCCGATTATGTCTGGGACCACTGGCGAGACCGTGACCGATGCAAACGTGGCGGGTGATACGACTCAGGATGGTAACACTGGAGGTGTGATAACGGTTCCGCCATCCACCGCGAACGTTGGGAACACAGCGGGGACTTCGGTTTCTGGATTGTCGGCAGGCTTTGATTTTGCGGGTGCCGCTGGTGACACAACGACCAATTCTACGATCATCAATGATGCCGCTACCGCAGCGGGTTCTGTCAATGGTGCTAGCGGCGCTGCCTCTGGTGCGATTGGGGCGTCTGGCGCATTTGTGGCTGGAGCTGATAACGTTGCTAACTTCCCGAACACCGCTGCGGATGGAACAGGTCTAGGTGGCAATGTAAACGCTGCGGGTGTTGCTAGCACCGCAGGCGGCACAACGGACGAAACGTCAAATGCGGCGAATATCCAAGGTGCTGGTTTGACATCAGCAGCGTTTTCAGTTGGCGCAGCAGCGATTGATCAGGCACTGCTAGACTTAACGAACGGTTTGCCCGCTTCGATGGATATCAATCACGATACTCGTGTCACCGCGTCGGATGCCTTGATGATCATCAATTTCATTCGTCGACAGGGAACCGGGCCAGTCGTTGATAACGCATTATCCGGAACAATGGACGTGAATTCGGACGGACGGGTTTCCTCGTTGGACGTGCTTCGAATTATCAATCGAATATCACGACCGTAGGCTAGCCGGTGATTTCGAGCAAAAGAACACTGCGAGCCAAATCGTTGGTTCGCGGTGACTGGTCGATTTCACACGATGTCGTTGATGGGCTGGAATGAAGTAATGATCTCCAGGACCCAGCTGCAGGAGTTCGCCACTGTCGAATTCGAGCACGGCTTGTCCCTGCACGATACAGACCCATTCGTCTTCATTTTGGTCGTACCAAAAATTGGGCGGGCTTGAGTGACCGGTTGAGAGGATACGTTCAACCCGACAGCCTGATCCCTCGGCGATCTTTTCTATTTGTTCCTGTGGCAGTTTGGGATTTGGCGTATCAAAAAGGTTTTTCATGGTCATTGGTTATTCACTGGGGTAATCAATTTGCGACGTGATATTTGTTGATGCGGCCTACGAATATTGCTTTGAATCAATGTGCAGCTCCTGGGTCCTGTTTTGCCGATTTGCCGCATCTTTCCTAAATTGCCGTGTAGTGCGGTAAAGCGGTGGGGATCGTATTGAGGTACTTTGGGGAAGTTTGCAAATCCTTGCGTCTTCGACGCTCTTCCAACCTCATGGGATGACTTTGCAGTTTAAACTGCACTGAGATGTCGATTTCAACTTTCCGTTGATCCAAGTGCTGCAACTGACGAAGATTGCTATGGCCTATTTGAAAATCCTATCTGGAGCCGCTAACACGACTTCGACCTTTGATTTGAAGTCTGGTGACACGACGATTGGTCGTCACCCCGATTGCACGATTGTGGTCGAAGCCGGCGCTGTGAGTCGCTTCCATGCCAAGGTCACTTCCGCTGACGGTAAGTTTGAGCTGACGGATTCGGGGAGCCGAAATGGCACGTTTCTCAATGGCCAGCAAATTGCTGTACCCACTGCATTGAAAGATGGGGATCGAATTCGCATTAGCGAAGTGGAATTCTCGTTTGTCGATGAGGAAAAGAGTGGATTCGCGGGCAGCGAAATGACCTTCGAAGGTGCAAATTTTGGCATCATGATGGTTGATGATCGCGAGCCCTCCTCTCAGCCTTTCGCTGCCGGTTCACCAATGGTGGAAATTCGCAATTCGGTTGACGGATTTGCGATGAGCGCGACCCCCGAGGCTAAGCTGGAGGCATTGCAGCAGATTATCAGCAGTCTCGGCGACGCAATGGTTGTGGATGAAGTATTACCAAAGATTCTTACCAGTCTATTCCGACTGTTTCCGGCGGCTGACCGCGGCTTCATCGTGATGAAGGACGATGAGGGAAACTTGATTCCACGGTGGGTCAAGACTCGCGGCAAGCAGGATGAGACGGAGACGATTCGGATTAGTAAGACCATTGTTCGCCGCGTCATGGAGAGTCGCGAGGCGATTTTATCGATGGATGCGTCGGATGACAGTAGGTTCGATAGTAGTCAGTCAATCGCTGATTTTTCGATTCGATCCATGATTTGTGCGCCGTTGCTTGATTCCGAGGGAGAAGCATTTGGTGTCTTGCAAATCGATTCCACTCAGGGACGTGGTCAGTTTCGTGACGATGATACGGACTTACTCGCCGGTGTCGCAGCCTACTCGGGGATCCTCATCAACAATGCCAAGATGCATGAACGTGCCATGCGGCAAAAAGAGGTTGAGCAAGATTTGCAGTTGGCCACCGGTGTGCAGCAGGCATTCCTTCCCGATCAACCGCCCAATGCCCCAGGGTTCCGCGTATCCAGTTATTATCAGGCCGCCCATCATATTGGCGGTGATTACTACGATTACATTCACTTGCCAGGGGGCCGCGTGGCGATCGTTGTCGCCGACGTGGTGGGTCACGGCGTAGCGGCCGCCATGTTTATGGCAAAACTTTCCGCGGAAACACGTTTCTGTCTCGCGAGTGATTCTGATTTTGCAGCAGCGATTGAGCGATTGAATGATCGCATGAGCGCACTCGGTGTCGATCGTTTTGTGACATTTCTTGTTCTTGTGCTCGATCCTTCAAGTGACCAAGTGACCATCGTCAATGCCGGACATATGCCACCTCTGGTTCGTGACGCGGTGACACGTGAGGTAAGTGAGCCTGGTGAGGAAGAGTCTGGTCTGCCGATCGCCATCTCGGAGGGGATGGAGTATGAGGCCGTCTCTTTCACGATGAAGCCCGGAGACATGGCGGCTATGTACACCGATGGGATCAACGAGGCAATGGATATCAACGACGAGGAGTTTGGGATTCAGAAAATTCGCGAACTCATCCAAGCTGGTGGCGATTCAGAGCAGGTGATTGGTGAAATCATTGCGTCTGTGAAAGAACATGTCGGTGAGGCCGATCCATTTGATGACATGTGTCTGGTGATCATTGAGCGTTATCAACAAGAAGAGGAATTGAGTACCGAACAGCAGATTGCAAAATTGAAGTCTGCATCAGTCGACATACCAACCAGCGACGTCAAAAGTTCGTAAAGCTAACGATGTCTCAAGTGATTCGCCAGCGATGGCAGTATTTTGGAACCGTACAGGGCGTCGGCTTTCGAGTTACCGTGCAAAGGCTTGCCAGCGGGTTCCCCGTGCATGGATTCGTTCGAAACAACCATGACGGATCCGTCACGGTTGAGGTTCAAGGAGAGACGTCGACTGTCAACTTCTTTCGATCCGCGATCACGCGTGAAGTGGGTTTTCGAGTGGAGGAGTCGACTTCAACAACCATCCCTGTGTTGGACCTACCGGAGAACGGTTTGGGATTTCGTATCCAATTTTAATCGTTGGTTTGAACTCTCAGATCAGTATCAATTAGAACGCGGCAAGCCATCGACCGATGGGTTGGATATCAAGCTTGCGACCGCTTCGATTGAGCCTCGGATACGTCTAGCGACAACCCATTGGTGACCCTAATTCTTTGGTTGCTGACGTTCTCGAAATAGCAGTGGATCGCTAAACTAACGGAATGAATGAAATTGATCTCTACGACTATGAATTACCGCGTGAATTGATCGCCCAAGAACCGACTGCATCGCGCAGCGATTCGCGTCTGTTGCGACTCGATCGACAGACGGGACACACGGATCATTATCATGTTCGCGACTTACCAGATCTGTTGAACCCCGACGATATTCTGGTGGTAAATAATACTCGAGTCATGCCGGCGAAGTTGGTGGGTTATCGCAAGGAGACCGGAGGACGCTGGCAGGGACTTTTTCTACAAGCCGATGCGTCTACTGGTGTTTGGGAAGTATTAACCAAGACCAGAGGGACGCTGCGACCGGGAGAATTAATCACCGTTCAAGATCGCCATGCTCGCGATGGAATGGAGCTCTTGGTAGTGGCGAGAACGGATTCAGGTAACCTACTGGTTACCCCACAATTGCCAGATGGCTACGTGGCTCATGAGTCTGATGACTCGGCACAACTCAGTACGCCAGCTGACTGGTTAGAGCGTTACGGAAGGATTCCGCTGCCTCCCTATATTCGCGATGGCCAAATGGTTGATTCGGATATCGAAAGGTATCAAACGGTTTATGCGAAAGAGCGAGGCAGTGTTGCTGCGCCAACTGCTGGTCTGCACTTTACCGATACCTTGATGGGTAAAATCCGAGCGTTGGGGGTGGAGATCGCCGAGGTGACGCTTCACGTCGGCATTGGCACGTTCCGTCCCATTCAAGTTGAGCAATTGGATCAACACCAAATGCATCAGGAATGGGGGCAGATCGATCAAGCAACGGTGAACCAAATTCATCAAAAGCGAGCCGCAGGTGGTCGTTGTATCGCCGTCGGGACCACCAGTGTGCGTGTGCTGGAGAGTGCTGCCAATGCGGGTGGCGGTGTACTCAAGCCTTGGCAGGGAATGACGGATCTCTTTATTCGTCCACCCTACTCGTTTCATGCCGTCGATGCCTTGATTACCAATTTTCATCTCCCCAAGAGCTCGTTGTTGGTGCTGGTGAGTGCTCTAGCGGGGCGTGAGGCAATTCTTGCCGCGTATGGCGAGGCGGTTGCCAATGAATATCGTTTCTTTAGTTACGGCGATGCAATGATGATTGCCTAGCCAAGGGAGTGGGAAAGAACAGACTGTTCTTGTCGGTTTCCTGGTTAACGCGAATGGAAAACGATTTCGCATGTTCTTTGGCGAATCCATAGCTCGACCAATTTCATTAAGCTCTTACCTCGGATCGGGTTACGGACTGATATGTCGTCGGAGATAATCAACGAGCTTCCACTGCGCCAGGCAGAGTAGCACAGGGAGAAGAAAAAGAAGAAACTGCGAAACTTCAGGTTTCACGGCCCAGTTAAAGCCTTGCGATCCTAGAACTGAAAGCATCGCCCAGATCAGTGAGCCGTTCACGAACAGCATCACTCCGGTGACCGAAGCCGACAAGAACGCCAGTAAGCAGCCGCGATTCGCTGCGCGACCAAGGTTAGCCGGTTCGTCCTGTGGCATGGCACTCGCAATCCCTTCTTGTGGATCTACTACTAATCGCGCTGATGAGAGAAGTGATCACGTGGATGCCAGCATCGGCAGGCTTTGACTGAGTAAGATCGTGACGCCAAGTCCAACAAGTGACAAAATGATGAGGAGAGGTGTCCAACTTTTAAGCGATTCAGCTTCGGTGAGTCCTCCCATTTTGGTGAACACCCAAAAACCACTGTCATTCATCCAGCTTCCCATCAGAGATCCGGTTCCCACGGCGGTCGCCACATAAACCATATTGAATTCAGGTTTTGCATCGCCGATGATGGCCGACATCATCCCTGCACCAATGATCATCGCAACGGTGCTGCTCCCCTGCGCGACCTTGAGAACGGCTGCGATGCCCCAGCCTAACATTAGCAATGAGGTTCCGGTCGCTGCAGCACCAGAGAAGTATTCTCGAATCGTGTCGCTGATATTGGTGTCTTGAAGCATCGCACCAAATGCCCCCCCCGCCGCTGTGATCAAGATAATCACGCCGCCACTCATCAGTGAGTCCTCTACATCGTCGCCCAAGCTCTTCCACGATAAACTCCGCACAGACTTGAGTGTTAGCATCGCACACAAGGCCGCGATCATCAGAGCGAAGTTTGGATTTCCCCACAGCGATAGTCGGTCGGCAAGCTGTCGACGCCCTGAGTTCCAATCATGCTTTTGGATCAGTTCGGGAAACGCATCCTCGAGAAGCGAGCGATTCATCCGTCGTCGATCCACTGGTTTCATCCTCAGCTGATTCGCATTCAATTTTGATTTTGAAACCGAAGATAGCGCGACACCGATGAAAGCTTGTTCATCATAGAGTGCAGGGTCGAGAAGAACATCGTTGAGGATGTTAATCACCTCCGCTTGCTCGGTCTCGCCATTTGCAGCAACCATCAACCGTTGACGCTCAGAATCGGAAAGTCGGGAGCTATTGATAACACGCGACGCAGGTGTCTGTCGTTGTTCTTCGTCGGAAATCATTCCCGAGGCCAGAGTAGTGGCGAGTGTTGGATAGCTGGTGATATCGGCGACTTGCAAGCGAGCGAGATCTTCTCGGTCAGCAAAGGTACTGGCTAGTGTGCCGGCCCCGATCATTACGACTGGTAAGATTACCGGCAACAAAGCCACCCAGAAGCGAGGCAATTGATCTTCTGGCAATGCTGAGTGGCGATCCTCATTTCCACCGAGGGACCTCATTTCGATCGGCATGAATTTGTCGGTGACCACAGAGTAGATCAATCCCACGATCGCCGAAGGGATTGCGACGAGTGTTCCAACCCACATCATGGTTCCAATCTCCACGCCTAAGATCGATCCAACCAGAAGCGGCCCAGGTGTTGGAGGGACCAGGGTGTGGGTGATCGCACCGCCGGTCGCAATTGCCATCAGGTACCGAAGATAATTCTGATTGGTTCTCCGATAAAGGCTGCGTGCGAGCGGCACTAGTAAGTAGAAAACCGTATCAAAGAAAACGGGAATGGCGAGTATGAATCCACTGATCATCAACCCGAGAGATGCTTGTTTTTCGCCAGTGAGCTTCACAGAGTTGCGGACAATGCGGTCGGCTGCCCCACTGTCTAGCATGCACTTGCCTATAATGGCCGCCATTGCGATCACAATTCCGATACCACCGGCCGACGAGCCAAAGCTCTGAACCACCGCGTTCATACGGCTCCCGGCGTCTTCGCCCTGAGTCAATCCAACCCCCAGACTCACAATCAATGCCGACAAAATTAATGCTAAAAACGCATTGAGCCTGAGGAGAATAATCATGCCGAGTACGCAGACGATGCCCACCACAAGTAGAACCACTGACGTGATTCCCTCGGAGCTCATGGCGCCAAACCCTTCGGTGGTTGTTGGATCGGCAATTGCTTGGTCTGTGTTGGCAGGCGTCGAACCGCCATCGACCGTTCCTTCAGATGAAGCAGACAGGGCGTCGTCAGTCAGAGCAGGTACCCCGCCTAAGTTCGCATTGTTACCCGGGCGATTTCCAGCCGCATTTTCTAAATCAGTATCCTTCGACTCGGCTGGGGCGGTGTCGGATTGAACTGCGACCGCTGAATCGTTCTGCAGAGGACTGGCAGAAACGGCAATCGCAACCGAGCCGAATACCGACCCTAAAACTAGAGCGGTAGCCACAAGTCGAGTAAAAAAATTCATCGTGTTCAACTCCGGTACAAAAAAGACACCCCCGCCGGCATCAACAGACTTGAAATTCTAACCTTAAAAAAATGTCAGTGGGACCACGGTGTCCCCTCACCGGGCATGTTCACGCGAAACGCTGCCAATTTCAATCTGCACAGTGGTAAAATTTAAAGGCTAAACCCAAGGAAAGACCGCAGCGGTAAGTACCGTGAAATTGGATCTGCAATGCGGCGAAATCATGCGGTCGCGGACTCTACTGAACCCGTGAAACTCATTTGGTGTATCACAGAAGACGAACGCCGGGAAACTTGCGGGAAACTCAGCGGGTTGAGGTTTTTTTTTCGCACCCATACTTCTAGTAGCCGGGGGGCAGAAAAAAAGGCAGCTAATCGATAGCTGCCATGTGATTAATGGGTTTGAAATCTAGCTCAATATGACGGCAGATTCGGCTAGCCCGCAATTTTCAAGCTAGGTCGACCGCGGTCGGACAATACATCCCGCAGTCGCTCAAACTCATCAGCATCGGTGAAATGGATCGTGATTTTTCCTCGCCCGCGAGCCGAGCTTTTGATCTCGACCTTCGTCCCAAAGATCATCCTCATTTCTTGCTGCATCGCATCAATCTGAGGAGAAATCTGTTTGCGTCTTTGTCGAGTCGCATTGACAACCTTTCGCCCCGTGTCGTCGTCCTCTTCCTTTTTAAGAAGCTCTGAGACAAAGTTTTCGGTTGCCCGAACACTCCAATTTTGATCGATAATTTTATCGGCGGTTCGAATCTGAATCACCTCATCACCGATCGGCAGTA
>JADHOA010000147.1 GCA_016779185.1 Rubripirellula sp. | reverse complement strand
GCGAATCGGGTTTCGATGACAGCAACATTCACTTAACTAGATAAGATTTGCCAAAGGCGCGGATCGCGAAGAGAATCGGCGATTAAGTTGACACCATCGAAGTCTTGGTGTTGGGTGTGTTCACTGGGGATTGCGACGGTGTGGGCACCCGCCGCAACTGCCGCGGCGCAGCCGTTTTGGCTGTCCTCGAGAACTAGCATTTCGTGGGTTGGAATTCCCATTTTTTCTGCGGAAAGCTGATAGATTTGCGGATCGGGTTTCCCGCGAGTCACATCATCACCTGTCAGGATGAAAGCAAAATCTTGCCGCCATGATCGATCTCGAAAAAGAATATCAACAAAGCGTCGTTGGCTGCTGGTTGCCAGACCAAAGGGAATACCCGTTTGTCTAAGAAAATCAATCCAATCATTGAGGCCGGGCATTTCCTGAGCACCTCTCTCGAGTAACGCAGCAAAAACCTCATTGGACTCGAGGATAAGATCATCCGCACGATCTGCAAGTTGATGGAAATTGATCATTTCTTGCATCGCGGCAGCTCCAACACGACCCATCATCTGCCTTTGCAAATCCTTGCAATAGCGTCTTCCGCGTCGTTGTAGAAGTTCATCACCGCATTCCCAATAAAGAGACTCGGTGTCGAATAAAAGCCCGTCCATGTCCAGTGCGACACCGCGAATCATCATTTACCTTTATGGGTTTTTCGATGGTGTAAGTGCCAATCATTCGGTGAATGATCTGCTGATGGAAATCCCCTAAAGGGAACTGGCCAGCAGGGGGCACGATCCAAGTTTCGTTTACGATTAATCGCGGAAGCTTTCTTCGACTTGTGGTAAGTCCTCGATACTTTCGAGACCAAAAAGCTGTAGAAAGCGTTCGGTGATGTAGTAGTGCGGAACCTTTTTACCACCGGATTTAGGCGCTCGACGCTCAAGTTTGATGAGTTGTCGTCGCACCAGCTGATTCAAGATCGCGCCGCTGTCTTGGCCTCGCTGATCCTGGACGACTTGTGAAGTGATTCCTGGCTGGTAGGCGACCAGTGCAAGCACATCAATTGCAGGCTGACTTAGTCTGGCTTCGCGTACCTTCCCAAGAAACGATCGGCGAATATCTTCGACTTCTGGAGCGATCGTCATGCGATAGCCACGTTCGTCTCGCACAATACGCAGCGCCTGATCAGCCGCCGTGTAAGACGCATTGAGTTGTTCAATCATCTCCTCCACTTCCTGTGGCGTGACATCACGCATCAGGGATGCGATTCGTTGCTCACTGAGCGGTTTATTGTCAGGATGACCGACGAACAAAGCGCCTTCAATAATTGCTTCGGGCGTTGCCGCTTGATCATCTTGCTCAACACCGCCGACATCGACCGCATCGACGTATTCGTCACCGAGGACCTCTTCCTCCGCGGATTCTTGTTCGGGGACGGAAAAGGATTCGGGATCGTGCTCAGCCGCCACTCGCGCGTAGGCTGCTCCTAAATCATCAAGCGAAAGCTCGGGTTCTTCGTCATCGTTTTCTTCAACGGTGTGCGATGGAGAGATAACGTTGTTTTCGTTTGCTTGTTCGCCTGTTAATCCATCATGTAATTCATCCCGTTCATGACTCTCGGAATCATTCATTGGATCGGCATCCTCTTGCTGCTGATTGGAATGATTCATGGAGACAAATTCAGTGCGTCTTGAGTGGATTGATCCGATGTTGAGTCAATAAGCCATTGAGACCATGAACTGCAAAACTTAAACCCATTCTTGGATTGTCGGTTTGACCACGATTTCTGGAACGTTTGCGCGAGGTGGCAAGGCGCAGATGGTCACGATCACCGAAGCGATATCCTCTGGTTGTAGAATTGCATTTTTGTGTTCTTGAGAAACAGGAGTTGGACGATTGTCGAGAATCGGTGTGTTCACTTCGCCTGGATAAACATTCGTGATTCGCACTCCTTCGTTTCGAACCTCATTCGAGACAGCGGTACCGAGGGCTGTCATCGCAAATTTACTGGCGCAGTAAACCACGCCACCCAGCGTGATGGCTCGTTTGCCCGCTACCGACGAGATGTTAACGATGAGTCCATCTTTTCTTGCCCGCATCGCGGGTAAAACCTCGGTCATGCACCGATAAGCTCCGGTCGCGTTGATCGATAGCACACGCTCCCAGTCTTCGGGTGCCATTTCGGCCATGGTTCGTTTTTGAATGTTGATTCCAGCGCTGTTCACAAGAATATCCACATCGCCGAATTCACTTCGAATCGATCCAAAGAAGCTCGAGATACTATCTTTGCAGGCGACATCAACCGTTTGGCAGCGAATGGGGTGCGCCGATTCAACCGAGCCAGCCAAAGTCTGGAGTGGTTCCAAGCGTCTGCCACCAATCGTCACACGACAACCGGCCTCCGCAAGTCCTTTGGCGATTCCAGCACCGATGCCCGTTCCGCCACCCGTGATGGCGACAATTTTTCCCGCAAGTTGACTCACGCGTTTCTCTCAATCAATGTTAGTGATGTTGGATGGTCTCAGGTCACCAAAGTGTATCAGAGTGATTTGAGATGCATACGGTGTTACCTCCCAGATCGTGCTCATCTGGTTTTGCCCCATCCTTCACATCGGGTTTTTGTCACGTCTTAACGGGGGCGTTTGATTGGGCGTTTGAATGGGCGGGAGGATTCTTTCGTTTTGGCTCGGAGGTCAAGGGTCGGCAGACTCGTTGCTTGAACCTTCTGGTTTGATTTTGTTTGACGAATGGACAGATGATTGTTCCTTGCGTCTTTGATTTTCGAAACTGAGACGCTGTTGGGTCGGTACCGGACCCATTTCGCGTTGCCGAAAGGTTCTTTCCTGCTGCAAGTAT
The DNA here is from genome assembly GCA_016779185.1 of Rubripirellula sp. Lineage (GTDB taxonomy): Bacteria > Planctomycetota > Planctomycetia > Pirellulales > Pirellulaceae > Rubripirellula. The sequence continues at coordinate 6,668 of JADHOA010000147.1, read as the reverse complement.
CTCCGCAGGTGTTCTCTGCAGAGCTGTGCAAATTTGGCAACTTCTTCACCCCGGTAAGTGGGGTAAGACCAGCGATGGTGTTCCCATTTTTTTCGAACGTAGGTCAGGGTGACTTCGGCAAAGATGCCATTACGTAGGTAAAGACGGTGATCCCGATCTTTGGTCGTCGCGAGAACCAACTTAGCCTGCGAGGTATAGCCCGGATCGAGGTTCAGTGGTCGAGTCTCGTTATGCAAGCCGAGTGCGGCGTAATCCGACTCCCATTGATTGGTCGCAAGTTTCCAGTCAGTTAGTTCCCCAGGGTCTTGAAATCCTTCAAATGCGACGAGCGTTTTGATCAAATCATCGCCCATGCTCGCCCGATAGTAACCGCCAGCTTCGAATTCAATCGGAGGGCTTTGGATGACCGGTTTTCCCCAGTGCTTGGAAATCAGTTCCAGCGCCCATTGAAGGGTATCGTCGTGACGAGAGATGATCCCGCAAAATCGCACAACGGGTTCGACAAGTTGGATTTCAGCCAATGCAGGATTCTCCCACTCGGTGAAGTGCGGAAAGATTGATACACTCGGGGACGCTCGGCGGTACTGGCCAGCCGTCGGTTAACGCGTGAGTCGCCTCGTTATTATCGTTGCCGAGATTGGCGACCGCGTCCATTGCTGAAACACAATTGATGGATAGATTTCAACATGCATCCTTGGATTTCTGAACGTACTGAAGCTTTTGACAGCAGTGGCATACGCCGGGTCTTTGATCTGGCAGCGAATTTAAAGGATCCTATTAACCTGTCGATTGGCCAGCCTGATTTTGATGTTCCTGAATCGATCAAGGCTGCAGCAATTGAGGCGATTGAGTCGGGCAAGAATGCTTATTCGCCCACACAGGGGATCGCCGCGTTAAAAGAGAGATTATTGACGCAGGTTTCCGATACTTACCCAACTCATGAAAATCGCGATCTTTTTGTCAGCAGCGGCACCAGCGGCGGTTTGGTTTTGGCCATGCTTTCCATGATCAATCCGGGCGATGAAGTGATTTTCATGGATCCCTATTTTGTCATGTACCCCTCTCTGGTTCGAATGTGTGGCGGCGTGCCCGTCCCCGTTGATTCCTATCCCGACTTTGCGATCAACCCCGATCGCATCGCCGCAGCGGTGACTTCCAAAACCAAAATGATTCTGATCAATAGCCCAGCGAATCCGACAGGGGTTACGGCAGATCGTGAATCACTTGAGGCGGTGGCACGGTTGGCAAAAGAAAAAGAAATCGCTTTGGTGTCAGATGAAATCTACAGCACATTCTTTTACGACGGTGAGTTTGTTTCGCCCGCAGAATTCAATGATCAGACAATTGTGATTGATGGGTTTAGCAAAAGTCACGCGATGACAGGATGGCGGGTGGGCTATGTGCATGGACCACGAGAGATCATGAGTGTGATGTTGAAGTTACAGCAGTACTCGTTCGTGTGTGCGCCGCAACCCGCACAGTGGGGAGCATTGCAGGCGACGCAGGTTGACCTATCCGGCCACGTCGATGAATACCGAAAAAAGCGTGATTATCTTTGTTCAGAACTGGCAGGGGACTACGAAATTTCAAAGCCCAACGGCGCGTTTTACGTGTTCCCCAAAGCACCCGGTGATAGTGGTGCCAAGTTCGTCGAAAGGGCGATTGCTGAAAACCTATTGATCGTTCCCGGTAATATCTTCAGCCACCGAGACTCGCACTTTCGGATTAGTTTTGCTGCCTCCGACGAAACGCTCAAACGAGGCGTCGAGGTGTTAAAACGCCTTGCTCGATCCTCGTGCTAACTGATCCTGATTTCAGCTTGCCGCTTTGAAGTTAACCGTTGCCGCTTTGAAGCTTAGGGATCGAGGACGGAAAAGTGTAAGTTCGAGGTCGATCTTGTGAACTCAAACCCTATGATGGGGCATCAGCGGTACGACCGATTCCTAACCCCCAAAACCGAGAAACGAATATGAATGTTCAGGACTTCAATTCCTGTCATCATCAAATAGGGGCCAGCGATAGGGTTCAAGGCAATCCTCACCAAGGACTTGATGGCATATCGTTTGATTCTCCAAACGCAACAGGTTCTCGAAACCGGATCCCAGCGTGTTGCACCCAGAGGGGGCGCAGATCGTTGACACGCGATTTGGTTTTTGTTTTGGGCTGTTCACTTTTTGGGGCCTGGTTTTCACAAGATTCATGGATTGTTGCGGGCGAGTACAACCAGCAACTTTCAATCGGCGACGCGTCACCTACTTGGTCGGGGTTACCGGGAGTCGACGGAAAAGAACACGATCTTGATGAGTGGAAAGATCATCAGTTGGTGGTGATCGTTTTTACTTGCAACAGTTGTCCTTATGCATTGGATGCAGAGGATCGTTTGATTGCGTTGCAAAAAAACTATGCGAACAAAGGGGTCGCGGTAGTTGCCATCAACGTCAATACGATCGAAGAGGATCGTTTACCAGCAATGAAAAAGCGAGCGGAAGAGCGAGGATTTCCGTTTGCCTATCTCTTTGATGAGAGTCAAGAGATCGCCCGGAAATTTGGTGCAATGGCGACGCCGGAGTGTTACTTGTTGGATCAGCAGCGGCGAGTTTGCTACATGGGCTCGATCGACGATAGCCCCGATGGTAAGCAGATCACCCAGACTTATTTGGCCGATGCAATCGATTCCGTATTGCGTGGTGGAGAGCCCGAAAAAGCAGAAACCGTTCCCATTGGTTGCCGAGTGCGATACGAGCGGGTTCGGCGATCGCGTCGCAGTTTGCCGCCGACGCAATAACCCGCCATCGATGCAATCACTCATCCATTAGGCCCGCGTTGGTTTCGATTCGACTTCTTAACGATCCTACGGAGTGTTCGATTGGTCGGCATCGCTTTTGACGCAGCGGCTGCTTTCAATTCGGTTTCAAAGCAGCTCGACGCGACGCCGGGAAGATAGCCGGCGAATTTTGCCTAGATCATGTCGTCATCGTCGTCGTCAAATTCGCCTGCAAAGATGTCTTCGCCAGCGAGTGTTTGCAGGATGATGGGGCATCCGGCTTCGAGCATATTGAGGACTTCACTAAATCCATCCTCGTCACCGTAGTAGGGATCGGGGACATCTTTGGGCCACTGTTGGTCCAGGTAGTCGCTAAAGAGTCGGATATGTGGAGCGATGCCATTTGCCATTTTGGTGAGAATCGCATGGTTCTCGGAGTCCATCGCCAGCACTAAGTCAAAGTTTTCGGGTGATAAATCGTCTCGGGTTACTTTTCTTGCAATGCTTGACAGCTCGTAACCGCGAGCTTCTGCGGCAGCACGCATCCGTGAGTCGGCTCGCTCGCCCACGTGGTAGGCGTGGGTTCCGGCTGAATCAACATCCACGGGAATGCGAAATTCCTCGGCAAAGCGTTTCATCACCGCTTCGCCCGCCGGTGAGCGGCAGATGTTACCCATACAGACGAATAGGACGCGTTTGCTCATCTCTCTCTCTTTTCTGACCGAATCGTTTTTGGAGTCAAAATAGGGAATCGAATGACGGAAAGGGTCACCTCATGCCTTCGTGTCTCAGGTACACGGATCCTTTGTACCCATTGAAAATATAGGGGAAAACGCGGCTGCTGACTTCCGTTGGTTGAGGGTGGAGCGGAGCCAATTCTTTCATTGGAGCGACTGTCTCTCAAAGCTTTTGTGCGGATTATGAGGATATTTAAGAGAATGACGACTTCTGCAAGGGGGTGAATAGCTCCCTTTGAACGCCTTTAAAGGAAAGTATTTGCCTAATCCGTTCTGGCTGGATAAAATCCTCGGACGCACCGCAAACCAGGCGATGCAAATCTTTTCTTTGGGTCGTCTGACTCGTTTCTGGTTACCGAGGAGGCATTTGTGTCAAAAAATACCATCAAGTCGTGTGCGGTTTGCGGGCGGCGAATCCAAATCAGTGTCGATCTGCTAGAGACCTTGGTGTCGTGCCCGCATTGTCAGGCGTCATTTTCGCATGGTGCCAGAAACGCACCCCGCGACAGCTCCGAGGTAGAGAGCGCCGGTGTTGATACAGAGGTAAAGCCGGTGGATACCGCGTCAGATCTGATGGCGCGAGTCAACAACGTTCTCAAACGGGATATTCTGAATCCCACGAAGAAAAATCGAGAAAGACTTGACCTTTCTGGCAATAGCTCGGGTTGCTGCACAGGGGTGGCGGCTGGCTGACTCTCTTTTCCGTGTTCGGTCAGAGTTGCTCGATTAGAGTTTCCAAGAGGCCACGTCTTGGTGGTCACATTTTGGTGATTGTGGTCTCTGATCTTTGTAATCCATGCAATTCCACTGCTAGAGTTCTTCCGATTAGGGGGGAGCACTCCTGTGCGTGCGTTCAGGGTGAGTTCGATCTACGGGAGAATCGCCTCAATATTGCCCGCTACCTTGGTTTCACCCCATTGGCTGGCAAGCATGACACTGTTGATCCCTGAACCAATTCCGAGCATTGCGACCCGCATCCCCTTTCTCAGCACACCGCTTGCGATGCCTGATGCGACGGTCAGAGGAAGGGCGACCGATCCGGTATTGCCCAGTCGAGGAAAGGAGACATGGTCTTTTTCGACTGGCAAATTCATGGAATCAAGCATTCCGATTCGATGACGAGCACCGACTTGATGGCAAATCGTTTGGTCGATCGCTTCGCGACCCCAGGTGGTCTCGGTCAGCAGTTTTTCAAACGCAGCTTGACCGGTTCGTATCCCCTCTGCCATGAGGGTTTCGGAGTCAGTTTCCATGAGTGGCTGCATACTTGCACCAGCGGAATCTTGGTCGCTCATACAAAGGTGATGATATTCGGTTCTCGCCTCGGCGACTGCAATTTCCAGCGGTGAAGCGTTGGGATTTAGATCTCGGTGAGCCAAAAGCCAGGCGCAACTGCCGGAACCGATGGTAAGAGAGGCGAAAGCGGGTTTGACGCTTTTTCGTGTGAGCGACTGATCGTGATTGAGTGATTCAATGGTTTGTTCCAGTAGTGGGCGGCTATTCTCGGTACCCACAACCAGCCCGGCTTTGATCATGCCCAGTTCAATCATTTGGGCAATTTGAACCGCCCCATTAAGAAGACCTAGGCAGGCATTGGAGATATCAAAGACCCAGCAGTTTGAAGAGAGTCCAATGCCGTGATGGACTCGCGAGGCCGTGGCAGGTTCTAAGAAATCACGGCAAACACTCGCATGGATCAGGCAGCCGATCTCATCAGATGCAATGTTGGATGCTTCGATGGCAAGACGACCGCTCCGAATACTCGGTGTGCTCGGGAGAGTTCCGGGAGCCCAAACTCGCCGCTCAGCGATACCGCTCATGAGTTCTAATCGACCCTCGGGTAGCTTTAGGCGTCGGTAGAGCGGTTCAAGTCGTCGTTCGACCTCGAGGCTGGACCAAACTTCCGTGGGGAGCTGGACACCGATCGATTCAATGCAAACGTTTTGGAATCGCAACTTAGCCTCGGTTCTGGTGATGATTTTGGACAATCAAAAACGTGTTTATAGCCTCAAAAAACCCAAAATTGAAGCGGCACAACCAGGGATGCTATCAAAGAGAGTCAATGCTAGCACGACAGGCAGTGCTAGCATTGGGTGTCGTGTCGGATATGTAGAAAAGGTTTGGGTTCTGTGAAAAAAAGTGTATTTTTCTCATCGAAACAGGTGGGATTGGTATTTTTCACGACTCCTTCTGTTTCCGAAACCAAGAACGCGCTCAGTCGATCGAGTTCGAGGTGGTTGTTTTCCTCATTGTCCTGATGGGTTCCATCGAGAAGAGTTGCTTACGGGCTCCCGCAGTGGGTGCAAAGAGTGACGGGTGCAAAACTTGGCAGATGGATCGAATTGATTCAACTTCAATTTTTGCACATGTCTCCTTCCGGTCACCGAAGCTGTCGATCTCGCTCGATACGCCTTCGTTCAAGCGATTGGATCACTTTGAAAGAGGAAAGCGACGACTGCGTCTGTGAGCAGACTTGGTTCGGTACTTGTCATTGTTGCGGGAAGATCCCGCGGTCATTTCTATTCAACGAATTCGAACAGGATTTTTCGGATGTCGAACCAGCCCCTGATTGGACTTAACGCGGACTTCCGAGCCGCCGCCCGCAGTACACCTGCCTACAGTTACATTGCTGCGGGTTATTTTCAGTCGATTATTGCTGCTGGTGGGATCCCCATCATCATGCCGCCGTTGGGCGATGCTGAGTCGATTGCCCGCGTGGTCGATCAGGTTCAAGGATTCGTAATGATTGGCGGTGCCGATCTTGACCCACGCAACGACGGCTTCATGCTTCATCCCAGCGTGCGTCCACTTGATCCGGTACGCGAGCAGAGTGATCGAATGCTAATGGCTGAGATCGCAGAGCGTCGTCTGCCAGTATTGGGAATCGGTACCGGGATGCAACTTCTTAATGTGCAGCAGGGCGGAAATCTCTTCTTACATCTAAAAGAAGACTTGCCAGAAGCCGTTCCTCACCATGATCCTCAGGATCCAAACCACCGACACACCTTGGATGTTGTAAGTGATTCGCTTGTTGGACGCGTTTACGGTGATGGGGAGATTCGCGTCAGTAGCCGACATCACATGGCGATTGATGAAGTCGCACCAGGTTTCCGCGTTACTGCAAGATGCCCCGATGGTGTGATCGAAGCGATTGAAAGTGAAATGAT